>NZ_JBRCLD010000051.1:0-38992 GCF_053487655.1 Thermaurantiacus sp.
AACATTCCGCTGTGAGGCAAGGGGAGCACGCACCATGTTCAAGAAAATCCTGATTGCCAACCGCGGCGAAATCGCCTGCCGCATCATCCGGACCGCCCGCGCCATGGGCATCAAGACCGTCGCCGTCTTCTCCGAGGCCGATAGGGGCGCCCTTCATGTCGAGTTGGCCGACGAAGCCGTCCCGATCGGCCCGGCGCCGGCGCGGGAAAGCTATCTGGTGGCGGAAAAGCTTATCGCTGCCGCAAAGGCAACCGGCGCCGATGCCGTCCACCCGAGCTATGGCTTCCTCTCCGAGAATGCCGGGTTCGCCGAGGCCGTCACCGATGCCGGCCTCACATGGGTCGGCCCGCCGGCCGAGGCCATCCGCGTCATGGGCCTCAAAGACGCCGCCAAGGCGAAGATGCGCTCGGCCGGCCTCCCCATCGTCCCCGGCTACCAGGGTGAAGACCAGTCGCTGCCCCGGCTCGAGCGCATGGCGGACTCGGTCGGCTACCCGCTCCTTGTGAAGGCGGTCGCCGGCGGAGGCGGGAAGGGCATGCGCCCGGTCTTTGCGGCGTCCGAGTTCACGGAAGCGCTGCTCGCCGCCAAGCGCGAGGCCGCTGCCGCCTTCGGCAATGATTCGGTGATGCTGGAGAAGCTCATCCAGCGCCCCCGCCATGTCGAGGTGCAGATCTTTGGCGACCGCTACGGCAACATCGTCCACCTGTTCGAGCGCGACTGCTCGCTCCAGCGCCGCCACCAGAAGCTGATCGAGGAGGCCCCCGCCCCCGGCCTTTCCGAGCGCTTGCGCCACATCCTGGGCGTTGCCGCCGTCACCGCCGGCACCGCAATCGATTATGTCAACGCCGGCACCGTCGAGTTCATCCTCGACATGGACGACCTCGACGACGCCGGGGACCCCAAGTTCTACTTCATGGAGATGAACACAAGGCTCCAGGTCGAACATCCGGTAACCGAGGCCATCACCGGGCTCGACCTCGTCGAGTGGCAGCTCCGCGTCGCCCGCGGCGAGATGCTGCCGCTGATGCAGGAAGCGATCGAAGCCAATGGCTGGGCCATGGAAGCCCGGCTGTGCGCCGAGAACCCGGACTCCGGGTTCCTGCCTGCGACGGGCACGCTTGCCCGGTTCCAAGCCCCGCCCGTCGCCCGCACCGACACCGGCGTGCGCAGCGGTGACGCCGTCACCGTCCACTATGACCCGATGCTCGCCAAGATCATCGTCCACGCCCCCACAAGGGCAGAGGCGGCAGCGCGCCTTGCCGCCGCGCTTGATGCAACCATTGTCGAAGGCGTCACCACCAACCGCGCCTTCCTTGCTCGCCTTGCCGCCCACCCGGCCTTTGTCGAAGGCGATGTCTCGACCGCATTCATCGCCATGCACGAGGCCGCGCTCTTTGCACCCCCGCCCGAGGATCCGGCCATCCTCGCTGCCATCGCGCTCTACCTGGCACCGCTCGCAGAACAGGCATCAGGCTTTGCCGCGCCCTTCCGCCTCAACCTCCCCATGACTGTCCACGGTGCCCTCTTTGCACCCGACGGCCGGGGCTGGAAGACGGTGGTGGAAGGCAGCGGGGCCGCGCGCCGGGTCCTCGTTGATGGCGCCGAGACCATGCCCGATCGTGCCGCCGTGCTGGTGCCGGTGGAAGACGGAATGGAAGCCCGGCGCGGCGGCGAGACCTGGCGTTACCTTTTTGCCGATCCGCGCCGCCGCGGCGAAGGCGAGGCCGGCAGCGATGGCCGGATCCTCGCGCCCATGCCCGGCAAGGTGCTGAGCCTCCATGTCGCCCCCGGCGATACCGTCGCGGCCGGAGACCGGCTCCTCGTCCTCGAGGCGATGAAGATGGAGCATCGCCTGACTGCCCCCTTCGCTGGCACGGTCGAGGCCGTCGCCGTTGCCGCCGGCGCGCAGGTGAGCGAAGGCGCGATGCTGGTGAGCCTGACCCCGGCTGAGGCGGAGCGCTCGTAGAGGGGGTGCGGCAGCCGCTTCGTCGGCCAGTCCGGCCGGCACATCTCCTGCGGCGGCTCCGGCGAACAGGCGACAGGCAGGGCGAGCAGCACGCCCACCACCACGCCCTGCGCCTGGCTCCATGCCACCACATTCTCCTGCCGGAGAGCGCCGCGGATGTGTATGTCAGTCATCGGAGAGTGGCCGGTCGCGCCAGGCGAGGATTGCGGCCGGCAAGGCCATCGAGCCCATGGCGAACGCAGTGATAAGGTCCGCCGTGCCCGAAGCGCCAGGCAGCCACCAGCCAAGCTTTGTGGCAAGGGTGACCCAAAGGAACGCACCCAGCAGCGCGGCCACCATGATCTGGTGGGTCAGCACATAAGCCCGGTTCCGAACGGCAACCTCGCGCTCGTCAAGCTCGCGCTCGGCCTTCTGGCTCAACTGGCCATAGCTCGAGACGAACAGCAGCACGGCCCCCAGAAGGCCAGAAAGCTTGAGAAGCGCAACGGCAAGCGCTGCCAGCGGCGGCTCCGGCACACCCGCCGCCACACCAAGGTTGCCGAGCAGCAGCGCAGCATAGACAAAGACGGAAAGCGCCCGCGCCGCATGGACCGACAGGTGGATTTGAAAGGGCCTGGCCATCATCATGACTCCTTCGAGAGACGGGCGAGCTGGTCACCCAGTGCGGGAAAGGGCTCGAGCGCGAACAGGGCCTCGACCGGCACGCTGAACACGCGCGCGAGCCTCAGCGCGAGCACCAGGCTCGGGCCATATTCGCCGCGCTCGAGAAACCCGATCGTCTGCGGATTGACTCCGACGGCTTCTGCGAGCTCGCGCCGGCTCATTCCGCGCTCGGCACGAAACACGGACAATCGGTTATGCAGTTCAGCGCTCATATCGTTGTCTATAAGCAACGATTCTTTTCGAGTCAAGCCCTCCGCCGTCGAAGCCGCAACAGGAGCAGGAGGAGCCCACCGAACACGCCCGCGCTTGCTGCTGCCGCAGCGCCCACGAGCAGCGGATGGTTGAAATCCTCCCGGCCTCGCCAGTCCATGATGTGGAGCCCCCACATCAGGTCGAAAAGGCGCCAGCGGTCGGTCCGCACGGCAAGAAGTTCGCCAGAGACGGCATGAAGATAGAAGGTCGCGCCTTCGTCGTCGTCGAACCGGACGGCCCAGGCCGGCGACTTGCGGCGAAACTCAAGCGGTGGCGCGCCTTCCGGCACGCGGGACACGTGGGCGATGCGTGCCTTCTTGGCATGGGCAGCTCTGGCAAGCGCCGCAATCGCCTGCGAGTCGAGCCGGATTGGTGCTCCGCTCCTTGCGTCGAAGAGGGCTACGGCTTCGTTTCCTTCGCGAAGCTCGAACACCGGTCTGCCGCCAAGCATCCGCAACACCAGGCTGTCCGCCCCCGGCCCGGCGCGAGTGAGGAACGCCTCCGGAGGGAGCAGCCCGTCAAGTCCGGCGAGGGACGAAGGCGCGGGCGGGGCGCGCAGATGCTCGCCTCGCACTTCGCCAATCGGCATGGCCGTCATGACAAGGCCAGAGAGAGTCCAAAGCATAAGCTGACCACCGACCAGCCAGCCGAGCCAGATATGGGTGCGGAACAGGAGCCTTCGCATCGGCACCCATTAGCTTGCCTAGCGCCTTGGAGCCCAGCCCCGGCCGGGCTATGGCAGCCCCATGCTGCAACCGCTCCGCTTCGCCCATGGCGAAACCCTCGACATGCTCCGCGACAGCGTGGCGGCCTTCGCCGCGGCCGAGATCGCGCCCCGCGCCGCCGAAATCGACCAGACCAACGCTTTCCCGCGCGATCTCTGGCCAAAGCTTGGAGAGCTCGGCCTCCACGGCATCACCGTGCCGGAGGCCGATGGCGGCTCAGGGCTCGGCTACCTTGCCCATGTCATTGCCGTCGAGGAAATCAGCCGCGCCTCGGCTGCAGTTGGCCTCTCCTACGGCGCCCATTCCAACCTTTGCGTGAACCAGCTCGCCCGCTGGGGCACAGCCGAGCAGAAGGCCAAATATCTGCCCAGGCTCATCTCTGGCGAACATGTCGGCGCGCTCGCCATGTCTGAGCCTGGGGCGGGATCCGATGTCGTCTCGATGCGATTGCGCGCCGAGAAGCGCAATGACCGCTATATCCTCAATGGCAGCAAGTTCTGGATTACCAACGGCCCGCATGCCGACACCCTCATCGTCTATGGCAAGACCGACCCGCAAGCCGGTGCACGCGGGATCACGGCCTTCCTCATCGAGCGCGGGATGGCTGGCTTCTCGACGGCGCCAAAGCTCGACAAGCTTGGCATGCGCGGCTCTGACACCTGCGAACTCGTCTTCGCGGATTGTGAGGTGCCCTTCGACAATGTGCTGGGCGAGGAAGGCCGGGGCGTTGAGGTGCTGATGTCTGGCCTTGACTATGAGCGGGTCGTGCTCGCCGGAGGGCCGCTTGGCATCATGCAGGCCTGCCTCGACGTGGTCCTTCCCTATGTGCACGAGCGCCGCCAGTTTGACCGCCCCATCGGCACTTTCCAGCTGATGCAGGGCAAGCTTGCCGACATGTATGTGGCAGCTTCGACTGCTCGCGCCTATGTCTATGCCGTCGCGCAAGCCTGCGACCGCGGCGAGACCACCCGCAAGGACGCTGCCGGCGCCATCCTCTATGCAGCCGAGAAGGCGACCTGGATGGCCCTCGAGGCGATCCAGGCGCTCGGTGGCAATGGCTATATCAACGATTATCCAACCGGACGGCTCCTGCGCGACGCCAAGCTCTTCGAGATCGGCGCTGGCACCTCCGAGATCCGCCGGTTCCTGATCGGCCGGGAGCTGTTCCAGGAAACGGCATGACCGCCGGGCAGCTCCTCGGCGCCGTGCTGGCCGGGGGCAAGTCGCGCCGGTTCGGAAGCGACAAGGCACTCGCCTTGGTCGAGGGAAAGCCGCTCATCCAGCACGCGCTCGATTGTCTTGCTGCTTCGTGCGAGATTGTGGTGGTCGTGGGCCGCGACTGGCCGGGCCATGCCCGCCTCGACGACCATCCCGCCCCCGGGCTCGGGCCGCTGGCCGGGTTGTGCGCAGCCCTCCTGCACGCAGGGCGCCACGGCTTCGACCATGCCCTGGTCATCCCGTGCGACATGCCAGGGCTTCCCGCCGACCTCGCCGCCCGCCTCGCCCCTGCGCCTGCCGTCGTTGATGGCCACTGGACCATCGGGATCTGGCCCTCGAAACTTGGACCTGCTCTTGCCGCCCGGCTCGAGGGCGGAGGCCCGATGTCGCTTCGCGGGTTCGCGCAGGAAGTCAATGCTCGCCGTGTGCAGCTGCCCGGTCTCGTCAACGTCAACCAGCCAAGCGACCTGCCGGACGGCCGGCACGTTCTGTCGAAACAGCAAGCCCAAGGCCTCCCCGCTACGCCCGGAAAAGGTTAACGCGGAGCAGTCACCGCAACCTGGTATTGTCATGAGCACCCTTGCCCGGACCATCGCCGACACACCACTCATCGCCGAGGCGGCCGCCGTCGTCGGCTTCATTTTCCTCATCGCTCTGGTGCGGCGCGCCGTGATCGGCGGCCAGAACCGCCGCTCCTCATGAGGCAGGCGCAGGCCGGCGGCGCTCAGGCCGGGGGGTCGGCGATCATCGCGGTGAAGCGCGCCTCGGCGGCAACGCCCTCCCCGAGCCTTGCATAGCCCTGGAATTTGGAGACATTCGCCCGCCGCTGCAGATAGGCGACGTCGAGCAAGACCAGGCACCCCGGCTCGACGGGCTTCCTGAACTTCGCCTCCTCAACGGACATGAAGTAGAGCAGCTTGCCAGTGCCAGAGAGGCCGAGCGAGTCGATGGCAAGAATGCCGGCGGCCTGGGCCATGGCCTCAACGAGGAGCACGCCCGGCATCACTGGGCGTGCCGGAAAATGCCCCTGGAAAAAGGGCTCGTTGACCGTGACGGCCTTCACTGCCCGGATCCGTTCAAACGGGACAAGCTCCTCGACCCGGTCGACAAGCAGCACCGGGAACCGATGCGGCAGCATCGAGAGGATGGCGACGATGTCGCGCGCACCCGCGCCCATGGACTAGCGGCGCGGCTGTCCAGCTGGCGGCTGCTGGGGAGGTGGCGCCGTGGTCGAGACCTTGGGCAGCGCTGCATTGAGCCGCGCCAACACGTCATTGGTGATATTGAGAGAGCTCGCATGCTGGAGCGCCGCCCGCTCGGCAAGCACGATGGTCGCGCCCTTCTCGCGCATGATCTGGGTGATGATGGGCTGGGCTGCCGAGGTGATCTGCTGCACCACATGTTGCTGCGCCCGGGCGAGATCCTCCTGCCCGCGTTGCAGCTCGGCGTTTGCCGCATTCTCCTTATCCTGGAACGCCTTGACCCTCGCTTCAAGGGCCGGGCCAGCGAGCGTCTTGTTCTGCTGGCCCTGCTGGATCGCCTCGGCGTCGGTCTTCAGCTGCTGGGCAAGGGTGTTGCGCCGGGCATTCAAGGTGGCAGCGCGGGCCTGCAGATCGGTCGCTGCTGCCTTGCCGGCCGCGCTCTCGTTTACCACCCGATCAAGATCGACGACGACGATGACTGCCGGCGACAGCTGCTGCGCTGCAACTTCGAACGGGGCTGCAAGAAGGAGTCCGGCCGCAAGGCCCGCCAGAATGTTTCGCATCAGAATTGGGTTCCTACATTGAACTGGAAAAGCTGGTCGAGGTCTCCATCGGCCTGTTTGATGGCCTTGGCAATATCGATCCGGAAGGGACCGAAAGGCGAATTCCAGTTGACCCCGACCCCGACCGAGATGCGGGGGCTCGCCGTATCGCCGACATAAAACTCCTGAAACCCGATCGACCCGCGCTCCGAAGGGCAACCGGGGGGAATGGGCGGAAGCTCGCCTTCGAGCGGAACATTGGGGCAAGAGACGAGCGGACCCGGATTCGAGCGCCACAGCGAGCCGACATCGACATAGGCCGAGGGCCGAAGCCCGAGCTCATCGCCGGTTGAGCCGAGCGGGATGATGATCTCGGCCCGGCCAAGATAATAGATCCGCCCCCCCACGGAATCATTGGCCCATGTGTCTTCGTCCGGGTTGGGGGTGCCATCAGCCAACAGCGGCTTGCGGATGACCCGGGGGCCGACACCGCGGATGTCAAAGCCACGGAACCGCGGCTCGCCAAGGAAGAAGCGGTCCGTCAGCCGGATCTCCTCGCTGTCAAGGCCGAAGATGTGGCCAACCTCACCGCCGAGATTGAGCACCAAACCGGTGCCGAACAAGCGCCGGTACCGGTCATAGTTGAGCCGGCTGCGAAGATAATTCACAGTGCCGCCGAGACCGGCATAGTCCTGGCTTAGCACCAGGCGCTGGCCGCGCGACGGCCGCAGACGGTTGTCAAGCGAATCGAAGGCGAGGCTGTAGCCAATCAGCGAGGTCGTATATTTGCCAAGCGCATCGCAAATGAAGCGGCCAGCCTTGATCGGATCGCACTGGCCGTCAGTGAAGAACAGCGCCTCATCAACTGTCACATTGTCAAAGGTGAGGCCATAGCGGGCCGATGCCGACCAGTATTCGGTAATCGGGAAGCCAGTACGCACCTGGAAGCCAGTCGTCAGCTGGTTGTAGGTGTCGATACGCTCGCCTTGGCCCCCGAAACGAAAACTCGAGAAGTCGCGCCGGAACACGTCAGCACCCAGCGCGAGATTCCTGCCGAACAAATAGGGCTCGGTGAAGCCCAGGTCAATCCCGCGCGAGAATTGCGACCAGTTGACGGCAAAACGCAAGTTCTGCGCTCGGCCTCGGAAGTTACGCTGCTCGACGGCGAAGTTCAGGATGAGTTTCTCGAGCGAGGAGTATCCTGCGGAGACCTGGATCGAGCCCGTCGGCCGTTCCTCGACATCGACCTGAAGTGCGACCTTGTCGGGCGCAGTGCCGGGCTTCTGCTGGACTTCGAGCTTTTCCTGGAAGAAGCCAAGCGACTGGATCCGGTCCCGCGAGCGCTTGACCTTGAAGCTGTTGAAGGCATCGCCCTCGACCAGGCGAAACTCGCGGCGGATGACATCGTCAGCCGTGATGGTATTGCCATTGATCGTAACCGACTCGACATAGACGCGCGGCACCTCGTTGATGACGAAGGTGACGTTCATGGTGAGCGCGCTGCGGTCGCGGCGGAACTGCGGGCGCACGTCCGCAAAGGCATAGCCAAGCAGCCCGACGGTCTCGGTAATCTGGTTGATCGTGTCCTCAATGAGCTTGGCGTTGTACCAGTCACCCGTCTTCATGGGCAGGAGCGACTTGAACGCCTCGGCATCGATGTCGCGGATCTGGCTTGTGAGCCCGACCTCGCCGAACCGGTAGCGCTCGCCCTCCTCGAGCACATAGGTCACGATGAAATCGCGCCGGTCAGGGGTGAGCTCGGCGATCGCCGAGACCACCCGGAAGTCGGCATAGCCCTCGGTCAGGTAGAATTGCCGCAGTTTCTGCTGGTCGAAGGCCAGACGGTCGGGGTCATAGGTGTCCCGAGAAGTGAAAATCCGAAAGGGCCTTGCCTGCCGTGAGGCCATCTCGCCCCGTAGCTTGGCATCATCATATCGCTCATTGCCAATAATGTTGATCTGGCGGATCTTCGACTTTGGCCCCTCTGAAATCTCGAAAACGAGATCAACCCGGTTCTGCTCGAGCTGGATAATCTTGGGCTCAACTTGAGCTGCAAACCTGCCGGACCTCCGGTAGAGCTCGAGGATACGGGCAACATCGGCCCGCGCCCGCGACCGGGTGAAGATCTGCCGGGGTGCGACCCGGATTTCCTCGCGGATCTTGTCTTCCTTGACCCGCTTGGCACCTTCGATGATCACACGATTGATGACCGGATTTTCGCGCACCTCGATCGTGAGATTGCCTTCACCATCGTCACGGATGCGGACATCGGCGAAGAGCTCGGAGGCGAACAGGTCCTTGAGCGCCCGGTCGAGCACTTCGCGGTCGTAGGCCTGGCCGGCGGCAAGTTCAGTGTAGGAGAGCACGGTTTCGGGCTCTAGCCGCTCATTGCCGATGACACGCAAGGAGCGCACCGTCCCGCCCTGTGTCACCATGGCTGGCGGTGTGGCCGGGGTCGGCCGCGGCAGCTGCGCGGCAAGGGGGGCGGCAGAGCAAAGGAGGGCCAGCGCCAGCAAAGGTCGCGCAGAGCCGCGCACGGCACCGCCAGTCACTTGCAAGGGCACCGTCAACCAGCCCAGCTTCTCAGCCCCTCCCAGATACCGAAGGAGGCAAGATCGTTCATTGTGAGCAGAAGCATGAGGGAGATCAGCAGCAGGAATCCGGACATGAAGGCGAGTTCCTGGAGCCTCGGCTCCAGCGGCCGGCGGCGCACGGCCTCGGCGGCGTAGAGGAGGAGATGGCCGCCGTCCAGTGCCGGGATGGGGAGCAGGTTGACGAAGCCGAGGTTGATCGAGATGAGCGCCATGAAGGTGATGAACGAGGCCAGCCCCAGCGTCGCACTCTGGCCAGCAAACTGGGCGATCTTGAGCGGCCCGCCCAGCTCGTCGAGGGCACGGCGGCCAGTGACCACCTGCACCAGGGTCTCGGCCATGAGCCGCGTCATCTGAACCGTCTCGTCGATCGCCCAGACCAGCGCGGACACTGGACCTCGCTGCTCGACGACGGGCGGACCGCTTTCGATGCCGAGCCTGCCCTTCACATAGCGGTTGCCAAACCGGTCCACTTCCGTCCGGACACCGGCAGTCGCAGTCAAGCGCAGCTCCCGGCCGTTGCGCTCAAGAAGGAGCGGAATCGGCTCGCCAGGCCGGAGCGCGACGATACGCACCATGTCCTCAAACCGGTTGACCCGCCGCCCGTCCACTTCGAGGAACCGGTCGCCAGGCAGGATCCCGGCGGCCGCGGCCGGGCTGTCGGCCATGACCTTCCCCGCGACAGGCGGCGTAAACTGGTGGCCAAAAGTCATGAAGAAGGCCGTGAACAGGAAGATTGCGAAGAGAAAATTGATCCCGGGCCCGGCCGCCACCACGAGCGCGCGCTGCCACAACGGGCGGAACTGGAACAGCTGGGCTCGCTCGGACTCCGGGAGGGCAAGGAGTGCCGGATCCGGCTGGCTTGCCGCGTTCATGTCACCTGCAAACTTAGCGTAGCCCCCAAGCGGGATCCAGCCGATCTTCCAGCGGGTGCCGTGCCGGTCGGTACGCCCGAGGATTTCGCGCCCGAAACCGACCGAGAACACATCGACCTTGATCCCGAACAGCCGGGCCATGCCATAGTGGCCATATTCGTGGACGAACACGAGGATACCAAGGACAATGATGAAGGCGAGCGCCGAAAGGGCGATGCCGGGCTCTGCAATCGCGTCCATCCCCGGCTCCTATCGGCGCGCGCGATGAGCCGCGAATGAATGCGCCCGCGCCCGGGCTTCGGCATCCGCGGCTGCCACTTCAGCAAGTGTTGCAACCGGTGCCGCCGGAAGTGCGTCAAGCGTCTCTGCGACCACTTCGGCAATTTCGAGAAAGCCGATACGGTCCTCGAGAAACGCTCCCACCGCCACTTCATTGGCAGCCGACAGCACGCACGGGCGGCAACCGCCCGCAGCAAGAGCTGCCTCGGCGAGCGCAAGTGCAGGAAAGCGCTCGCGATCTGGCTCCTCGAAATCGAGCCGCGCAGCAGCAGCAAGATCGAGCCTCTTGACCGGCGTCGGGATCCGCTCCGGCCAGGCCAGGGCATGGGCAATCGGCACGCGCATGTCGGCTGGCCCCAGCTGGGCCAGCACCGACCCGTCCACATATTCAACAAGGCCGTGCACGAGACTTTGTGGGTGGACAAGGACGCCGAGCCGGTCCGCCCCCACGCCGAACAGGTGATGCGCTTCGATGAGCTCCAGCCCCTTGTTCATGAGCGTCGCCGAGTCGACCGAGATTTTCGCCCCCATCGACCAATTGGGGTGCCGTACGGCTTCGGCCGGCGTCACCTTGGCCATTTCGGCGCGGGTCAGGCTCCGAAACGGCCCGCCGCTTGCCGTCAGCACGATGCGGCTGATCCGTTCCACATGCTCGAGCACCTGGAAGACGGCATTGTGCTCGCTGTCGACAGGGAGGATGCGCGCGCCCGAGCGCCGGGCCGCAGCTGTCATCACGTCGCCAGCGCAGATGAGGGCCTCCTTGTTGGCGAGCGCCACCGTGGTGCCTACCTCAAGTGCCGCAAGCGTCGGCGCAAGCCCGGCAGCTCCGACGATTGCTGCGACCACGAGGTCGACAGGCTCGGCTGCAGTTGCAACCATCGCGGCCTCACCTGCGCGAACCTCGATGGGACTGCCAGCAAGCGCATCGCGCAGCGGCACATAGCCAGCTTCATCCGCGATGACCGCGACCCTTGCTCCGCTCGCCCGGGCGACATCGGCGAGCTTGGCCCAGTCACGCCCAGAGGCCACTGCATGGACGCGGAAGCGCTCGGGGTTGCGGGCGACGAGGTCGAGAGTCGAAGTGCCAATCGACCCGGTCGCGCCGAGGAGCGTGATGCTGCGCGTCATCTGAGCGCCACCGCAGCAGCGACAACGCACGCCACCGGCACCAGCCCATCCACCCGGTCCATGACGCCGCCATGGCCCGGGATGAGGGCGCCGGAGTCCTTCACCCCAGCGCGCCGCTTGAGCCAGCTCTCGAAGAGGTCTCCGAGCTGCGCCACAAGCGCAAGCATGGCCCCCAGCGCGAAATGGAGGAGCATGGCGCCACCCCAGGCGGCGCTGGCGATGAGCGCGCTCGCAGCGCCCGCCCCGACCATGCCGCCAATGAGACCAGCCCAGGTCTTCGACGGGCTGATCGCAGGCGCCAGCTTCGCCCCACCGATCGCTCTGCCGGCAAAATAGGCAAGAATGTCGGTCGCCCACACAATTGTCATCAGCCAAAGCACGAGCACGAGGCCATCGGGCTGGCCGCGAAGCCAGGGGAGGGCAACCGCCGGCAGCCCGGCATAGACAAGACCAGCGCCCAGCCAGCTTGCGTTGCGCCCAGTTCGCCGCGCCAAGGTCGCAGCGGCAACGAGGCCAAGGCTGCCAGCAAGCACAAAGAGCGCCTCGCGCGGCAGGCCGAGGGTCGTAACAATGACGAGGGTCAGGAGGAGAAGGATGCCAAGCACGCGGTCGGCTGGCCCGATGTTGTGCATGGCGCCCCACTCCCAGAGCATGAGAGCCGCGGCACCGCCGACGAGCGCTGCAAAGGCCCAGCCTCCCGCCCACAGCGCAGCAAGGGCAATCGCGCCAAGCACCAAGCCGGAGATGACGCGCATGCCAAGCTCGCTGCCGGGGCGCGAGCTGCCGCGCAGCTGCGGCACCGTCTCAGCGCCCGCCAAAGCGCCGCTCCCGCCGAGCAAACGCCTCGGTTGCCTGGCGCAGCACAGCCGCGTCGAAATCGGGCCAGAGCACGGGCGTGAACCACAGCTCGGCATAGGCCGCCTGCCAGAGCAGGAAATTGGAAAGTCGGACTTCACCGGACGAGCGGATGATGAGGTCGACAGGGGCAAAGGCCGCCGTGTCGAGCGCTGCCTCGATGTCGGCAGGACTGATTGCAGCGGGATCACGCCGCCCGGCTGCAGCTTCAGTTGCAAGACGACGCACAGCGCGGACCAGCTCATCCTGTGCCCCATAGTTGAGGGCAACCACGAGATTGAGCCGGCGGTTTCCAGCCGTACGAACTTGTGCTCGCTCGAGCTCGACAACGATGTCGGAGCGCAACGCGCGCCATTCGCCAATAAACCCGAGCCTCACGCCAGCCTCGTCGAGCTCGTCGAGCTCGCAGCGGATGTGCTGCAGCAGGAGGCCCATCAAGTCCGAGACTTCTTCCGGCGGCCGACGCCAGTTTTCTGACGAAAAGGCATAGAGGGTGAGCGTATCGATGCCGAGCTCGGGCGCCGCCTTCACGACGCGACGCACCGCCTCCACACCAGCGCGATGCCCGGCAAGCCGGGGCAACCGCCGGGCCTTCGCCCAGCGGCCATTGCCATCCATGATGATGGCGACATGACGCGGGCCGCCAGGCGTGGGCGTAAGCGGGGCACAAATCGACGTCTCCGGCAGGCACGCGACCGAGCGGTCCGCAACCTGCTCAGCCATGGAGGCCCTGCTGGCAGACAACCACCATCTCACCACGCCGGAGGCACCGGAACCCGGAGCTGCCCAGAACAGGCGGACATCAAGCTCACTTGCCGAGGATCTCCTTCTCCTTGGCCTCAGCTGCCATGTCAGCCTCGGCGACGTTCCGATCCGTCAGCTTCTGGACCTCTCCTTCCAGGCGCTTGTGCTCATCTTGCGAGATCCGGCCCTTCTTCTCGGCCGCCTTCAGCGCTTCCATCCCGTCACGCCGCACATTCCGGATGGCAACCCGGGCCTTCTCTGCATATTGGGCGGCAAGCTTGGCGAGCTCGCGCCGGCGCTCCTCAGTGAGATCGGGAATGGGCAGCCGCAGCGTCTGGCCCTCGACGATCGGATTGAGCCCGAGCCCGGCGGCGCGAATGGCCTTCTCCACCGGCTGCACATTGCTCCGGTCCCAGACCTGGACCGAGAGCATACGCGGCTCCGGCGCTGTCACCGTCGCCAGCTGGTTCAGCGGCATGGCGCTGCCATAGACCTCAACCGTCACTGGGTCCAGAAGCGCGGCCGAGGCCCTGCCAGTCCGCAAGCCTCCGAGATCATGCTTGAGCGTTTCGAGTGCACCCCTCATCCGCCGCTCGAGATCGGCAAGCACTGCGGCTCCATCGAAGTCGGCCATCCATTCCCCCTTTCAGGCTGCCTGCCGGACGACAGTTGCTCGCCCCTCGCCAGCCAGCACCCGGGCGAGATTGCCATGCTCGCGGACATTGAACACGATAATCGGAATGCCGTTGTCACGGCACAGCGCAACCGCTGCTGAGTCCATCACTTTGAGATTGTCATTCAAGAGCTTGTCGAAGCTGATGACAGGATAGCGCTCGGCGCGTGGATCAAGCTTGGGGTCGCTCGCGTAGATGCCATCCACCGAGGTCCCCTTGAAGAGCGCATCGCACCCCATCTCGGCTGCACGCAGAGCTGCTGCCGTATCGGTCGTAAAGAAGGGATTGCCGGTTCCGGCAGCGAAGATGACAATCCGCCCCTTCTCCATGTGCCGCACTGCCCGGCGGCGGATGTAGGGCTCGCACACGCTCGCCATGGGAATGGCCGACTGCACCCGTGTGGCCACCCCCTGCTGTTCCAACGCATTTTGCAACGCAAGCGCGTTCATGACGGTTGCCAGCATGCCCATATAGTCGGCCGAAGCGCGATCAAACCCGCGCGCAGCCGCCGCCAGCCCGCGGAAGATGTTGCCGCCCCCGACCACAAGGCAGAGCTCGTGCCCGGCTGCGCGTGCCGACGCGATCTCCGCGGCAATCCGTGCCGTTGCTTGCGGATCGATCCCAAACGGGTCGGAGCCCATCAGTGCTTCGCCCGAAAGCTTGAGGAGGATGCGCCGGTACGGAGGCCGGGCACGCATTGCTGATCCTTCCTGTGCCTCGGCTGGCTGCTGCATCTCGACGCGCTTAGCGCCACGACGGGCTGCTGCAAACCCCGCGTGTCGGGTCAGACGCCGGCAGCGGCTGCGACCTCGGCGGCAAAGTCGGTCTCGGCCTTCTCGATGCCCTCGCCCAGCTGGAGCCGGACAAACCCCGCCACCCTGACTTCGGCTCCAGCTTCCTTCGCTGCCTTGGCCACGACATCGGCCACCCGGGTCTTGTTGTCACCGAGGAAGCCCTGGGTCATCAGCGCATTGTCACCAGCAAACTTGCGCACCGCGCCTTCGACCATGCGGGCGACGATATCCGCCGGCTTGCCGCTTTCGGCAGCCTTGGCCTCAGCAATGGCCCGCTCCCGCTCGACAAGCAGGGGATCAACCCCTTCGGGTGTAAGCGCCATCGGGTTGGCCCAGGCGATGTGAAGGGCAAGCTGCTTGCCCAGCTCCGCAAGTGCCTCAGCCGGTGCCCCGCTCTCGAGGGCGACGAGAACACCGATCTTGCCAAGGCCATCGGCGATGGCGTTGTGGACATAGGGGAAGATGATTCCCTCGCCGACTTCGAGCAGCGCCGCGCGCCTTAGCGTCTGGTTCTCGCCAATGGTCGCAATGTTGGCGGCAAGCGCATCGGCAAGCGTCCCCTGGCCGGCAGGATCGGGCGCAGCGAGGATGGCTGGCACATCGGGACCAGCCTTGAGCGCGGCCTCCAGCGCCGCCCGGACGAAGTCCTGGAAGCGGTCGATCTTGGCAACAAAATCGGTTTCCGAATTGACTTCGACTGCAACCCCCCGACGGCCTTGGACCCGGACGCCGACAAGACCTTCAGCTGCCGTCCGCCCTGCCTTCTTGGCGGCAGCCGCCAGGCCCTTGGAGCGCAGCCAGTCGATCGCCTTCTCGACCTCGCCACCAGTCTCAGCAAGGGCCTTCTTGCAGTCCATCATGCCAGCGCCAGTGCGGTCACGCAGGTCCTTCACCATTGCAGCGGTGATCTCGGCCATGAGTCTTCTCCGGAAAGGAAAGCAAGCGGGCTGGGTCGTCACCCTTCGAGTGCTGGCTCGGGCAGCGGCTCGACGGCCTCGCCGATGTCATAGCCAGAAGCGATCGCATGGCCCTGGCGACCGGCCAGCACGGCATCCGCCACGGCATCGCAATAGAGCTTAATGGCGCGCGCTGCGTCGTCATTGCCAGGCACTGGAAAGGCGATGTTGGCCGGATCGACGTTCGAATCGAGAATGGCGATGACGGGGATGCCAAGCGCGTTCGCCTCCTTGATCGCCAGATCCTCCTTGTTCACGTCGATTACGAACATGACGTCGGGAAGACCGTTCATGTCTCGGATGCCGCCGAGCGAGGCTTCGAACTTGTCGCGCTCACGAGTCATCTTGAGCACTTCCTTTTTGGTGAAGCCGTGCAGGTCTCCCGCCAGTTGCTCCTCCAAGGTCTTGAACCGCTTGATGGAGGCGGAAATGGTCTTCCAGTTGGTCAGCGTGCCGCCGAGCCAGCGGTGGTTGACAAAATGCTGGCCACAGCGTCGCGCTGCCTCCGCGATCGGCTCCTGCGCTTGGCGCTTGGTGCCAACGAACAGCAGCTTGCCGCCTGCCGCCGCAGTCGCGCGGACGAAATCGAGCGCGCGCGCAAATAGCGGCACCGTCTGCGAAAGGTCAAGGATGTGCACCCCGTTGCGTTCGCCGAAGATGTAGGGCTTCATCTTCGGGTTCCAGCGGTGGGTCTGATGGCCGAAGTGGGCGCCAGCTTCGAGCAGCGCCTGCATCGACACATGGGGCGTCGTCATGATTTCATCTCCGGTTGCAAGGTGCGCCGCCGGAGGGAATGCGGCAGGCCGCACACCGGATATGGCTCCAGCGACTGGAATGGCGCGCGGCCTAGCCCCGGCAATCCGGGACGTCAACCCTGTGCGGGGTGCGGGCCGCCGCTCAGATCTGTCATCAATTCTGCAGCCTCGGCTGTGCCCTCTTCGCCCGCTTGAAGAGGCAAACCAAGCCGTGTCCTGTCCGCGGCAGGCACCGTCACGCCGTTCCCCCTCCATGTTCGCAAGCGTGTGTCGCCCACCTCTGGCAAGTGATGGCCAGGTGCGATGGGCCGTGCCCACCTCATGAGCTGGCGCCGGGGACAGTGCCTCAAGCCACCAGCCGCAGGGGCCGCTGGAGCGGAACGGCTGCGAGTTCGGCAACCGCAGGGTCGATTCTCAGAGTCTCGAGAAAGGCAGCATCGCAGCGAAAATGGCGCCCGAGGAGGACAGTTGCGGTCCCCGCCGGCGTTGGCACATCGACTTCGATCCGAGTCCGGCCATCCCGCGGGAGCAATTGCAGGAGATCGAAGAGCCGTGATGGCGAGCAATCCGGGGCAAGCCGGATCCTGAGCAGGGCCCGCACCTGGCCCGCGAGTGAAGCGAGCGTCACCGCCGAGAAAATGGCAAGGCGCGGCTCGGAGTCGCCCTCGCGCCATTGCAAGTCCATCCCCAGGAGCAGCGGCTCACCGCTCTCGGCCGCCTCGCGCAGGACCGGGAACAGGTCCGGCTCGAAACAGGAGGCGTTGAAGGCGCCGCCGCTGTCGGAGAGGTCGACTCCGAGGTAGCGCTGGTCCGCCCCCTGTTTCGGCCGATTGCGCCAGGAGAGGTTTTCAACGAGGCCGGCCATGGCGACTCGCTCCCGCGTCCCCGCCCGGCCCGAAGTCCGGGCACGAACCTCGGCCGATGTGACCACCGCCTCGGCAGCAAGCACCAGCGCGTGGCGCTCAACCGGGTGGCCGGAGAGGAAGAAGCCGAAAGCCTCGCGCTCATGGGCAAGCGCCTCGCCGAGCCGCCAGGGCGCCTCCGCGCCCAAAAGCGCGGAGATCGCAGGCGCCGAACCCTCGCCGAACAGCCCGCCCTGCCCGGTCTCGCGCGCCCGCGCGGCGGTCTGCGCGGAACCAAGCAGAATGTCGGCGGCACGAAACACCCTGTCGCGGCGCGGCTCGAGACCATCGAAGGCACCGGCAGCTGCAAGCGCCTCCACCTGCCGGCGGTTGAGCGCCCAAGGGTCGACTCGTGCTGCCCAATCGTCAAGCGAGCGAAAGCGTCCTCCCTGCTCACGCTCTGAAACCATGGCTTCCATCGCTGCCACACCAACGCCCTTGAGCGCGCCAAGCGCATAGCGAACGGCCGGCACTCCTCCTTGCTCCTCGACAGTAAAATCAGCGCCGCTGGCGTTGATGTCGGGCGGCAGCAGGGGAACACCGTTGTGGCGCATGTCATCAACGAGGAGGCGGATCTTGTCGGTATCGGCAATATCGAAAGCGAGCGAGGCCGCGAAGAAGGCCGCCGGATGATGCGCCTTCAGCCAGGCTGTCTGGTAGGCGATGAGGGCGTAGGCGGCCGCATGGCTCTTGTTGAAGCCATAGCCGGCAAATTTCTCGACCAGGCGGAAGATGTGGGCGGCTTGCTCACGATCGACGCCGCGGGCGACGGCACCCTCAACGAACCGCTCGAGCTGGGCGTCCATGACCGCCTTGTCCTTCTTGCCCATCGCCCGGCGCAGAAGATCAGCTTCGCCCAGCGAATAGCCGGCCAGCGCCTGGGCGATCTGCATCACCTGCTCTTGGTAGACGATGATGCCATAGGTCGGCTTCAGGATTGCCTCGAGCTTGGGGTGGAGCCAGTCAACGGGCTCGCGGCCCCATTTGCGCGCGGCAAAGCTTGGGATATTGTCCATGGGCCCGGGGCGGAAGAGTGCACCAAGCGCGATGATGTCTTCAAAGACGGTGGGGCGGACGAGTGCGAGCGCGCGCCGCATGCCCGGGCTTTCGAACTGGAACACGCCGACCGTGTTGCCGCGCGTAAGCAAACGGTAGACTTCTTCGTCGTCGAGCGGGAGCGAGGCGATATCGACGTTGATTCCGCGGCCAGCAAGAAGCTTCACCGCACGGTCGATGACCGAAAGGGTGCGCAAGCCCAGGAAGTCGAACTTGACCAGCCCAGCGGCCTCGGCGCTTTTCAAGTCGAACTGGGTGACGGGAAGGTCCGAGCGCGGATCACGCTGGAGCGGCACCAGCTCGGCAAGCGGCCGGTCGCCGATGACGATGCCGGCGGCATGGGTGGATGTGTGGCGTGGCCGGCCTTCCAAGCGGCGGGCAATCGAGATAAGCCGAGCAATGCGCGGATCCGCTGCCATGGCAGCCGAAAGCTCTGGCACATCGCGCAAGCTGCGCTCGAGATCCCACGGGTCCGCCGGCTCATTGGGGATCATCTTGGCGATCCGATCCACTTCGCTGTAGGACATCTGCAGCACCCGCCCGACATCCTTTACGACGGCGCGCGCCTTCAGGCTCCCGAAGGTGACAATCTGTGCCACCCGATCGGAGCCATATTTCTGCTGGACATAGCGGATTACCTCGTCGCGGCGGGTTTCGCAGAAATCGATGTCAAAATCCGGCATCGACCGCCGCTCGGGATTGAGGAACCGCTCGAACAGGAGATCGAGGGGAAGGGGATCGAGGTCGGTGATGGCGAGCGCCCAAGCGACCAGCGAGCCCGCCCCCGAGCCCCGACCGGGACCAACCGGGATGCCCTGGGCTCGGGCCCAGCGGATGAAATCAGCAACGATCAGGAAATAGCCGGAGAATCCCGCCTTGTGGATGATGGCAAGCTCGTGGGCGAGCCGGCGGGCATAGGCATCGCGATCGACGCTGCCCGACATCGCGGCCAGCCGCGCCTTCAGCCCTTGCTCCGCCAGCCGCACAAGCTCTGCCTGCTCGGCCGCCTCATCCGCCCCCAGTCTGGGCAGGACCGGCTCGCGGCTGCGAAGCGCAAACGCCGTCCGCCGCGCCACAAGAAGGGTGTTGGCAACGGCTTCCGGCAAGTCCGCAAAGCGCTCGGCAAAGCCTTTGGGATCGAGGAGGTGCTGCGCCGGGTTCGACCGCACCCGATCCGCCGTTTCGAGATAGGCGCCATGGCGCACGCAAAGCATCACATCATGCGCTTCATGGTCATCAGGCGCAAGAAAGCGCGCCAGTGCCGTCCCCACGATCGGCACGCTGCGGGCATGCGCCCAGGCCAGCAGGGCATCCTCAGCACGCGCCTCGGCTCCCTCGCCAGTGCGCGAAATCTCGACGAACAGCCGGTCCCCGAACAGCTGCAGCAGCGCCTCGCCAAGGTCAGCGAAGTCCTGGCCATTGCCGGCCCGGCGCACGAGCGGGCCATCAGCACCTCCGGTCAGCGCAACAAGCCCCCCGGTTCGCCCGGCGAGAGCCGCAAGCGGCAAGCCGGTCTCGAGACCGAAGTCGAGATGGGCCGCGCTCACCAGCGCGAGCAGGTTCTGATAGCCCTCTTTATCCTTGGCGAACAGTGGCAGCCAGTCCGGCGCAGCCTGCCCGGGCCGCGGCGAAGGTCTTTCCGGCGTAAGTGGTACCAGGGCGCCAAGCAGAGGCTGCAGGCCCGCTGCAAGGCAGGTCTCAGAGAACGTCATGGCAGCGTGGAGATTGCCCCGGTCAGCAAGCGCGATGGCAGGAAGCCCGAAGCTCGCTGCAAGCTGGACCAGCGGCTTTATCTCGATAGTCGACTCAAGAATGGAATAGCAGGACTGGATCCGGAGTGGGACATACATTGCGCGATTGTGCGCGCGGCCGCCGGGCGCCTCAAGCCATCCCTTGCAGAAAGCTGTGGATGGCTTCAGGCCGCAACCAGCCGGCCGTGGTCCAGGCGGACGATCCGGTCCATCCGCGCTGCAAGCGTCCGGTTGTGGGTGGCAACGAGTGCTGCTGCGCCTTCGCCGCGCACCAAGTCGAGGAACGCCGCAAGCACGCGGTCGGCCGTGTCTTCATCGAGATTGCCAGTCGGCTCGTCAGCCAGCACGAGGACCGGCCGGTTGGCAAGCGCCCGGGCAACCGCCACCCGTTGCTGCTCTCCCCCGGAAAGCTGGCTTGGCCGATGCGTGAGCCGGCCGCCAAGCCCGAGCGCGACCAGAAGCTGCCGGGCGCGTGCCGCGGCACCGGCCCTGGGCGTGCCGGCCACGAGCTGCGGCAGCATCACATTCTCCTCGGCCGAGAAGTCGGGGAGCAAGTGGTGGAACTGGTAGACGAAGCCGAGCCGGTCGCGGCGCAGCGCCGTGCGGGCGGCATCATCGAGCCCGTCGGCCCGCCTGCCATCGAGCACGAGCTCGCCTCTCCAGCCACCCTCGAGGAGACCGGCGGCCTGCAGCAGCGTTGATTTCCCCGAGCCCGAGGGCCCGAGAAGGGCGACAATCTCGCCGCGCCGCACGCAAAGATCAACGCCCCTTAGCACCTCGATGGTCTCCCCGCCCTGGGAGAAGCTGCGGTGGAGTCCGCGGATGTCGAGTGCGGGTGCCGCCTCATTCATAGCGCAGCACGGTCACCGGGTCCGTCGAGGCCGCGCGCCACGCTGGATAGAGCGTTGCAAGGAAGGAGAGGCCGAGCGCCAACGCCACAATGCCGATGACTTCGAACGGGTCGGTCCGGCTCGGCAGTTCGGTGAGGTAACGAATCGAGGGGTCCCACAGCTCGATTCCCGTGAGCCTTGCCGCCCCCACCACGATCTCCTGGCGGAAATGGAGAATGAGAAACCCGAGCGTGAGCCCGAGAAGCACGCCAAGGCCGCCGATGAGCGTGCCGACACTCATGAAGATGCGCATCATCGCGCCCTTCGAAGCCCCCATTGTGCGCAGGATGGCGATATCGCGCGTCTTGGCCCGTACCAGCATGATGAGCGAGGAAAGGATGTTGAAGGTGGCAACAAGGATGATGATCGAGAGCACCCAGAACATGACCGTGCGCTCGACGACGAGGGCTTCGAACAGCGCCGAATTCATCTGCCGCCAGTCGAGCACGCGGCCGACCGGCGCCACCTCCGTGGCCAGCGGGGCGAGGATCCGGTCCACCCGGTCCGGATCGCGCGTCGTCACCTCGACAAGGCCAACCGCATCCCCCAGCCGCAGCAGGGTCTGGGCCTGGGAGATGGGCATCAGCACAAACGCCCGGTCGAAGTCGAACAGGCCGATCTCGAACAGCGCGACGACTTCATAGGCGACGATCCGCGGCACGCTCCCGAAGGGAGTCACCTGCCCGTCGGGGGAGACAAGGCTGACGGTATCGCCCACACGCACACCAAGATTCTCGGCAAGCCGAACGCCGATCGCAACTCGCGGCTCCGCATCCTCGAGGCGGTCGAGCGAGCCGGAGACGACATTGCCGGCAATCACCGGGTTGGCGCGGATGTCCTCGATTCGCATCCCGCGCACCAGCGCCCCTTCCACGCGGGACTTCGCTGTTGCCATGAGCGGCTGCTCGATGAGCGGGGTTGCAGAGACAACGCCCGGAGTGGCCCGAGCCCGGGCCATGACGGCCTGCCAATCCTCGAGCCGGCCGCCATAGCCCTGGACGACGGCATGGCCATTCAAGCCCTGCATGCGGTCGAACATCTCGGCCCGAAAGCCGTTCATGACGCTCATGACGGCAATCAGCGCAGCAACGCCAAGCGCAACGGCAATGAGCGAGATGGCGGCCACCAGGAAGATGAAACGCTCGCCCCGGCCGGGAAGCAAGTAGCGGCCAGCAATGAACCGTTCGGTGGGGGAGATCATGCAGCCTCAGTCTCGCGCGCCGTCAGCCAGCAATCCGCGCGATCGCCGCCTCGAGGCTGAGCTCCGCCTTCTCCCCCGTCGCGCGCCGCTTGAGTTCAACCGTGCCAGCCGCAAGCCCCTTGGGCCCGACCGTTACCACCCAGGGCAGGCCGACAAGATCCATGGTCGCGAACTTCTCGCCCGGCCGCGCTGGAGTGTCGTCATGGAGCACGCTCCGCCCGGCCACTGCCAGCTTTGCTTCCAGCGCCTCGCATGCCGCCATCACGGCTGCCTCGTCCGGACGCAGATTGACGAGGCCCACATCAAAGGGCGCGACCTGCTCGGGCCAGATGATCCCGGCTTCGTCATGGCTAGCTTCAATGATAGCGCCAGCCAGCCGCGACACGCCGATGCCGTAGCTGCCGCACAAGGGCGTCACCATCGCGCCATCGCGCCCCTGCACTTGCATGCCCATGGCAGCCGTATACTTGGTTCCGAAGAAGAAGATGTGCCCGACTTCAATCCCGCGCCGCCGCGCCAGCCGCTCCGGCGGCACTGGGCAGGCCGCAATCTTCGCATGCTCTTCCGCTTCCATCGCATAGAGGCGGCGGAGCTGCGCCGGGGCCTCCGGATCAGCGATGTCGACGGTATCGAGCGCGGAGTCGTAGAAGATCTCGCTCTCACCAGTTGACGCCAAGATATGGAACTCGTGCGAAAGATCGCCGCCGATCGGGCCCGATGGCGCCTTGACTGGCACAGCGCGCAGGCCAAGCGCCGCAAAGGTCCGCAAGTAAGCCGTAAACATGGCATCATAGCTCGCCCGGGCGCCATCCATGTCCATGTCAAAACTATAGGCATCCTTCATCAGGAATTCGCGGCCACGCATCACGCCAAACCGCGGCCGGACTTCGTCGCGAAACTTCCACTGGATATGGTAGAGCGTGCGCGGCATGTCGCGGTAGCTCTTCACGCAATCGCGGAAGATCGCAGTTACCATCTCCTCGTTGGTGGGGCCGTAGAGCATGTCGCGGCCGTGGCGGTCAGCGATCCGCAGCATTTCAGGCCCATAGGCATCATAGCGGCCCGACTCGCGCCACAGATCGGCAGGCTGGATTGTCGGCATCAGCATTTCGATGGCGCCGGCCCGGTCCTGCTCGCAGCGCACGATTGCCGCAATCCGGTCGAGCACACGAAGCCCCAGTGGCAGCCAGGCGTAGATGCCGGCGGCCGTCTGGCGGATCAACCCGGCCCGGAGCATGAGCTGGTGGGAGACGATCTCGGCCCCGGCCGGAGTCTCCTTCAAAACGGGCAGAAAATAGCGGGACAGGCGCTTGGAAAGGGGATGCATCGGGCCTCGGCGTGCTCAGGTGCGCGCCGGGTAGCGAAGCTGTGGCCCCCCCGCAACAGCACGCTGGCAATGCCGGGACAGGCGTGACGCTTTCATGACAGCGTGGCCAGCGGAGGCTATGGGCCTGGGTGGTACAGCCGACAAGGCCGGGCAACACGGCCAGGGTTCAGGGACCCAGCGGGGACCAGGCGGCGCCGGACCTCAGAGTCCGGCGCCGCATTCGCGTCACACAAGGCGGCTCTGCCGAACTGCAGCTGCAATGAAGCCAGCGAACAGCGGGTGGGGCGCAAACGGCTTTGACTTCAGCTCCGGGTGGAACTGGACCGCAACGAACCACGGGTGATCGGGCCGCTCGACGATCTCCGGCAGCCGGCCGTCGGGGGACATGCCGGTAAAGGCAAGACCGACATGTTCCAGGCGTTCACGGTAGGCAGTATTTACTTCGTAGCGATGCCGGTGCCGCTCGGAAATCTCGGTCGCACCATAAATGGCTGCGGCTTGGCTGTTGCCGGCGAGCACGGCAGGGTAGGCCCCCAGCCGCATGGTGCCGCCAAGATCGCCGCCAGCCGTGCGCTGTTGCAGCCCTTCGGGCGACATCCACTCGTGGATCATGCCGACCACTGGCTCGTCCGTTGCTCCAAACTCCGTCGAAGAGGCGGTGGCAATTCCGGCCAAGTTCCGCGCCGCTTCGACACAGGCCATCTGCATGCCAAAACAGATGCCAAGATAGGGGACCCGGCGCTCGCGCGCGAAGCGGATGGCGGCAATCTTGCCCTCAGCCCCGCGCTCGCCAAAGGCCCCCGGCACCAGGATCGCGTGCAGGGGCTCGAGCCGCTGGGCAATCTCGCTTTCATCCCCCTCAAACAGCTCGGCATCAATCCAGCGGATATCGACACGGACACGATTGGCGATACCGCCATGCACCAGAGCCTCGTTCAAGGACTTGTAGGCATCAGGAAGGCCAACATATTTGCCAACCACGCCCACCGTCACCGTGCCTTCCGGGTTCCTGAGGCGATCAACGATATCGACCCAGCGCGAGAGATCTGGCTCGCGCCCCGGCGGCAGGCCAAAGGCGTGGATGACCTGGGCGTCGAGCCCCTCGGCATGATATTGCAGCGGCACAGCATAGATAGAGGGGGCGTCAAGCGCGGGGATGACGGCCTCCTTTGGCACATTGCAGAAGAGCGCGATCTTGCGCCGCTCGCTCTCAGGCAAGGGATGCTCGCATCGGCACACCAGCACATCGGGCTGCACGCCCAGGGAGGCAAGCTCGCGCACCGAATGCTGGGTCGGCTTGGTCTTGAGCTCACCGGCTGCAGCAATGAACGGGACGAGGGTCACGTGGATGGACACACTCATCCCACGCCCCAGCTCGTTCCGGAGCTGGCGGACCGCCTCGATGAAGGGCAGCGATTCGATGTCCCCCACCGTTCCGCCGATCTCGCAGAGCACGAAATCAACGTCGGCGATATCGTCGGTTGCGAACGCCTTGATGGCATCCGTCACATGCGGGATCACCTGTACGGTTGCCCCCAAATAGTCGCCGCGCCGCTCGCGGGCGATGATCGACTGATAGATCCGGCCTGCAGTCACATTGTCCGAGCGGCGCGTCGGCACACCCGTGAAGCGCTCATAATGCCCGAGATCGAGGTCGGTCTCCGCACCGTCATCAGTCACATAGACCTCGCCATGCTGATAGGGGCTCATGGTGCCAGGATCGACATTCAAATAGGGGTCGAACTTGCGGATCCTGACCCGATAGCCACGCGCCTGGAGCAGCGCGCCAAGCGCTGCCGCCAGAAGCCCCTTGCCAAGCGAGGAGACCACGCCGCCGGTGATGAAGACAAACCGCGCCATGGGAGGAAAGCCCTAGCCGAGCCTCGCCTGGCTTGTCACCCGCGCACCGCCACTCGGGGCGGCACTTGTCCACAGCTACTTCTGGATCGGCGGAAGATCGGCCGGGAGCGCGGGGGTGGCCGGGGCTGCTGGTGCCTCGCTGGCCTTGGGCCGGGCGAGGCTGGTGTCGATCGGCTTGTCGGCGCGCGTGGCCCCGGCAAGGATTGCAAGGCCAAGAGAAGCAGCAATGAACAGGGTTGCAAGAACTGCAGTCGTGCGCGTGAGCAGGTCAGCGGCACCACGCGCAGACACCAGCCCACCCGCCGAGCCGCCGCCGGCAAGACCCCCGCCTTCCGAGCGCTGCATGAGGATAACGGCGACCAGCGCCAAGGCAAGCAACCCCTGCACCACAAGGAGGAAGGTCATCAGCATCGAAGTCGCACCTGATCTCCAGCGCGCTGCCAGCGCGCATGCCGCCCCAAATAAGGCCCACGGCCCATGGAAACAAGCAGGCTCACAAGCTGGCACCAAGTGCAGCCGCCTGTCGCTCCGCCTCGTCAGCCGCAGCCGCCAGCGCACCCGCCTTGGCTCGGCATTCTGCAGCCTCCGTCTCCGGCACAGAGTCGGCAACAATGCCGGCCCCTGCTGTTACGTGCATCATCCCGTCCTTCACGACTGCGGTCCTTAGCACGATGCAGCTGTCCATACTGCCATCCGCAGCGAAATAGCCGACACCGCCGGCATAGACTCCGCGCCGCTCGGGCTCGAGTTCGGCAATGATTTCCATGGCCCGGATCTTGGGCGCACCAGAGACCGTACCAGCGGGAAAGCCAGCGAGAAGTGCATCGATTGCATCGCGTCCATGGGCCAGCCGCCCCACGACGTTCGAGACGATGTGCATGACATGGCTGTATGTCTCCACTACAAAGTGCTCGGTAACGTTGACGCTGCCGCCCTCGGCCACTCGGCCGACATCGTTGCGGCCGAGATCAAGGAGCATCAGATGCTCGGCGCACTCCTTAGGGTCGGCGAGCAACTCGGCGCGCCGGGCAGCATCCTCGGCGGCATCCCGGCCGCGCGGGCGCGTTCCAGCAATCGGGCGGATGGTCACCTCGCCATCGCGCACCCTGACCAGGATCTCCGGGCTTGAGCCCGTAACTGCGAAGCCGGGAAGGTCCAGATGGTAGAGAAAGGGTGAGGGATTGACCCGTCGCAGCGCCCGGTAGAGGGCAAAAGGCGGAAGGGGGAATGGCCGCACAAAACGCTGCGCAAGCACCACCTGGAAGATATCGCCTGCCGCAATATAGGCCTTGGCCCTTGCCACCATCTCCCGGTAGCGCGCCTCCGGCAGGACCGGCGCAAGCGCTTGCCGGCTGGCTGCTTTTTCCACCCGGCTCAGCGGTTGGGCAAGCCCTTGACCAAGGCGGGCAGCAGCGGCTTCCAGTCGCGCGCCCGCTTCCGCTGCGGCCCTGTCCATGTCTCCACCCTCGTCCCAGACCGGCGCCAGCAAGTGAAGCTCGTCCATCAGCCGGTCGAAGACCAGGAGCAGGCCAGCGCGCACGAACAGCATGTCGGGAAGCCCGAGCGGGTCGGCACGCGGCTGCGGAAGCGTCTCCACGAGCCCCGCCGTCTCGTAGCCGAAATAGCCGGCCAAGAAGGGTGTTGCCGGCGGTGTCCCGGGCGGGAGATCCATGCTGAGGTCAGCGACAAGCGCCCGCAGCGCCGAGAGCGGGTCGCCCTCCACCGCGACGAACCCGCCCGGATCATGCCGCCACCTCCGGTTCACCCGCGCGCGTCGCCCGCGCACCTCGAACAGGAGATCGGGGTCAAGCCCGAGCATCGACCAGCGGCCGCGCGTCCGCCCGCCCTCGACGGACTCGAGCAGCCAGTCCCCGCGGTTGGGCTCAGCCAGCTTGAGCCAAGCCGAGACGGGGGTCTCGACATCGGCGGAAAGCCTGAGGGTGAGAAGCCGGTGACGCCGCCCGGTCGCCTCGCTCACGGCGCAGACGCAACATCGCCCGCGCCAGCAAGCCGGGCCTTTATGGCATCAATTGCCGCAGGGGTTCGCACCGCCCCCACCTCACGCTGCACGGCGCGCACAAATGTTTCGGCAAGCTCATTCGCTGTTGCCTGGGCGAGGCTCTGCCGCGTGAGCGTTGCCAGCTGTTCCGCCTCCTTGGGGTTGCCCCGCCGCAGCTCTTCGGTCCTCACCACATACCAGCCCTGCCCGCCCGGTGCTGGTGCAACCTCTGCCGTTCCCGCCGGGAGGCGGAGCAAAAGCAGAACCGGTTGCGGAATCGACTGGCCGGCCTGGGCCGCCTGCGCAAGTTCCAGGCGGCGGACCCGGATCTGCTGCGGCGGGGGCAGGCCGCGGGCCCGCGCGACCGCCGCGAGGTCCCCGCCGCGCCTGGCGATCTCATCGGCGATCGCCCGCGCCGCCGAAAGCCTTGCCTCGGCCATGTAGTTCGCAAGGACGCGCTCGCGGATGGCCTCGAGCGGAATTGTCGCCGGTGCGATCACGTCGGTCACCTCGAGCAGGAGGAAATTGCCCTTGCCGTCCTCGACCACTTGGGCGCCGTCGTCTGGCTCGACGGCAAAGGCCCGCGCCACGTTCGGTGCCTGGACAGAAACCAGGCGATTGCTGCTGTCCAGCACCCGCCCATCCGCCGTTGTCGGCGGCACCGCTGACAGGGTGAGCCCATAGGCGGCGGCCACATCGCCCAAGGGTTCTCCAGCCTCGAGCCGGTCCTCAATTGCTGCCACCCTTTCGGCGAGGAGCTGCTCGGCCCGTTCGGCCGCAAGTTTGGCGGCGATCGCATCGCGCACCTCAGCAAGTGGCCGAAGACTCGGCGGGATAACCCTCTCGACGAGCATGAGGTGCCAGCCGATCGGCCCCCGCACTGGCGCGGAGACAGCGCCTTGGGCAGCCGCAAAGGCCGCGCGCGCCACCTGCGGGTTGAGTTCTTGCGCAAGCTCGGCCTCGCTCCGGATCCCGAGTTCCGTATCCGCAGGGCCGAAGCCCGCTGCCTCGGCGGCAGTGGCGAAAGCCGTTCCTTGCGCCACTCGGCTTGCGAAGGCCTTTGCCTCCTCTTCAGAGGGCAGCACCACCTGCCGCAGTGCCCGCCGCTCGATCCCACCGAACTCGGCGGGATGGGTCCGCCAATATTCCTCAATCTCGGCAGAGGATGGCAATGCAGCGCGGGCGAAGTCAGCGCGCGTAATCAAGGCCTCGCGCCAGGCCCGGCGCTCGGGCACAGTCCAGGCGGCACGGTTGCGCGCAAAAAAGGCCTCCAATGCGGCCTTATCGGGCGGCGGCGGCTCTGGCACCAGCGTTGCTGGCACCTGCACAATGGTGCCACGCCGCTCCTCAAGAAGCAGCGTTGCGTAGGGCTCGACCAGCAGGTCGGGCACCGTGGTCCCGATGAGCACCGGCCGCAGCAACAGGCGCTGGGCGAAATTGGCAGCGATATCACGCCGCAGCATTTCTTCGCTCAAGCGCTGCTGCTGGAGAAACCGCCGGAACGCACTCTCGTCGAACTTGCCCGCGACCTGCAAGGCCGGGATGCTGGCGATTTCGCCATCGATAATCCGCTTGCTGATGGGAATCCCGCTCCGCTCCGCGAACTGGGCGAGGGCGCGCCCGACGAGGAGCTGCTCGAGCACCATGTCGATCCCACCCAAACGAACGAACTCGGGCATGGTGAGCGCCGGGTTCGACTCCCGCTCGCGCTCGAGGATCCGGTTGGCGGCATCGACAAGATCGGTCTCCCCAATGCCGGCTGCGCCCACCCGCGCGACTTCGGTTCCGCGCCCGCCCGCCGTCGGCGCCGTCGCCTGGCCATAGAAAAGGGTGACAACGAGAGCGAGGAGCGCAAGGCCCAGGATCGTCATTCCAACCCAGGAGCGTGTCGACCTGCGGATGGCGTCGAGCATTCCCGCCCTAACTCCTTCTTGTTGGCGGGCTCCTAGCGGCGGCGTACGGGCTTGGCTAGGGCGTGGTGGTGGCCGAGAGCGTAGCGCCCACAAGCGGAACACTTATTCTAACCCTTGGGCTGGACCGGAGAACCCAGGGGACGCTCGATGCGCTCCGGCGCGCGGCGTGGCCCGCTGGCCGGCCTGGCATACCCGCCCACCTCACCCTGCTGCGCCATCTGCCTGGGCCCCAAGCGCAAGTGATCTGCTCCGAGCTGCGGATGGAGGCACGCGGCCGGCAGCCCTTTGCGGTGCGCTTTCTTCCGCTGCGCGCCCGAGGCGATGCCCTGTTCCTCCCCGCCCGCAGCGAGACCCTGTGCGACCTCCACGCCGGCCTGGTTCACCGTCTCGCACCCTTGTTGCGGCCGCAGGATCGCGCTCCGCCCGACCTTCATGTGACGCTTGCTGCCGGCCTCCCCCCAGGCGCTGCCATGCGACTTGCCGCAACGCTTGGCCGAGCCGACGTGCCAGCGCGAGGAAGGGCCGAGGCGCTCCAGGTCTGGCGCATGGGCCCCCCATGGTCCCTGCCGTGGTCCTTGCTTGTGAGCCTTCGCCTCGGCCAGTAATGATTGCGGCCATGACCCTCTCCCCCCGTGCCGGCCGGAGCGCGATCCTGCTGGGTGTTGCCGCCGCTCTCCTTCTGACACCCGGCTGCGCCCGCAATCGCAACAAGGCTCCCGAGGCCGCCTATATCGCGCGCGACGCCGAAACGCTCTACACGCTTGCACGCACCACCCTCGAGCAGCGCAACTACAAGACGGCCGCGACCATGTTCGATGAAGTGGAGCGCCAGCATCCCTATTCGATCTGGGCGCGCCGGGCTCAGCTCATGTCGGCCTTCAGCCACTATGCCGCGCGGGACTATTCGGCAGCCATCCTCTCCGCCCAGCGCTTCCTCTCGCTCCATCCCGGCAATCGTGACGCGCCCTATGCGCATTACATCATCGCAATGAGCTATTATGAGCAAATCGCCGACGTCCAGCGTGACCAGCGGGTCACGCAACAGGCGAAGGACGCGATGAACGAACTCGTTCGTCGCTATCCCAACTCCGCCTATGCGGCCGATGCACGTCTGAAGCTTGATCTCATCAATGACCATCTTGCTGGCAAGGAAATGGAAATCGGCCGATTCTATGCGCGCAACCGGCACTGGATCGCCGCCTCGATCCGCTACCGCCGGGTCGTCGATGAGTTCGGCACGACAAGCCATGTGCCAGAAGCGCTGTTCCGGCTGGTGGAGGCCTATCTTGCGCTTGGCATTCCCGAAGAAGCGATGCGCTCGGCCGCCGTGCTCGGCGCCAATTTCCCCGGCTCGAAATGGTATGAGCGCAGCTACAGGCTAATGCAGCAACACGCGGGCTGACCTTGCTCGTCCAGCTGGCGATCCGCGATCTCGTCCTCATCGAGCGCGCGGTCCTCGAGCCCGGCCCGGGTCTGACTGTGCTGACCGGCGAAACCGGCGCAGGCAAGTCCATCCTCCTCGATGGCCTTGGCCTCGCGCTTGGTGACCGAGCGGACGCCACGCTGGTGCGCGCTGGCACCGCGCAGGCGAGCGTTGCTGCCAGCTTCATGCTTGCCCCCGGCCATCCGGCCCACGCGCTGCTCGCTGACAATGATGTCGAACCAGCAGAGCCGCTTGTCGTGCGCCGGGTGGTCCGCGCTGACGGCGGCAGCCGGGCCTATGTCAACGACACGCCAGTCTCAGCGGGCCTGCTGCGCCAGCTTGGCAGCCTTCTCGTCGAGGTCCATGGTCAGCATGACGAGCGGGGCCTGCTCGCTCCGCGCGGCCACCTCGACTTGCTCGACTCCTTCGCCGGCACCGATCGCAGCCGGGTCGCTGCTGCCTGGGCTCGGTTGCAGGACGCATGCCAGGTGCGCGATTCTGCCCGTGCTCGGCTCGAGCTCGACCGCGCCGAGCGCGAGTTCCTCGCCCACGCCCTCGATGAGCTGCGAAGACTCGACCCAAAGCCCGGCGAAGAGGCCGAACTCGCCGACCGGCGTCGGCGGATGCAGGAGGGCGCGCGCCTTGCCGAAGCACTCGATGCGCTCGACCGACAGATTTCCGGTCCAGAAGGTGCCCTTGCCCTGTTGCGGCAGGCAGCCCGCCGGCTCGAGCGCCTCGGCGACGCCGATCCTGCCCTTGCGGGGGCGGTTTCCAGCGTCGACCGGATGCTGGTCGAAGGCGACAGCCTCGAATCCGCGCTTGCTGCTGCCCGCCGGCGGTGGCTCATCTCGCCTGCCGATCTCGAAGCTGCCGAAGCACGCCTCTTCGATCTTCGCGCTGCCGCGCGCAAACATCGGGTCACGCCTGAAGAGCTCCCCGGCCTTGTCTCAACGCTTGCGCGTCGCCTTGACAGCATCGAAGCTGGCGAAGCCACCCTTGCTCGACTCGACTCTGAAGTGGCCGCCGCCAGTGCAGCCTTCGCGGAAGCCACAGCTGAACTTGCGATCGCCCGCGCTGCCGCTGCCGAGCAGCTGGACCGGGCCGTCAACGCCGAGCTTCCCGCCCTCAGGCTGGACTCGGCCCGGTTCCGAACTCGCCTCACCCCCGCTGAGCCTGGCGCAACCGGCACCGAGCGGGCCGAGTTCGAAGTGGAAACCAACCCCGGCTCCGGGTTCGGCGCCCTCACGCGGATCGCATCGGGCGGCGAACTCTCGCGCTTCGTCCTTGCGCTCAAGGTCGCACTCGCCAGGGCCGGCACCGCCGGCACGCTGGTGTTCGACGAGATCGACCGTGGCGTCGGTGGCGCAACAGCAAGCGCCATCGGCAGCCGGCTCGCGCGCGTGGCAGAGACTGCGCAAGTGCTCGTCGTCACCCATAGCCCGCAAGTTGCTGCCGCTGGTCGCGGCCATTTTCGCATCCACAAGGCCGATGGCCGAACCGGGGTCGCAGCGCTCGACCAAGCAGCACGAGTTGAGGAAATCGCTCGCATGCTCTCGGGCACCGAGATCACGGCCGAGGCCCGGATGCAGGCCGAGCGCCTCCTTGCGCACGCAGCCGCCCGGCCGTGACCGACAGGCGCCGCTCGTCACCGGCTGCGTTGCGAAACCGTGAACCCATCCTTGCCATTTTGCGTGAGGAGCTGCCCGCCCAAGGCCTGGTGCTCGAACTGGCGTCTGGCACTGGTGAGCATGTTGTCCACTTCGCTGCTGCCCTTCCCCACCTCGCGTTCCAGCCGAGTGACCTCTCGCCGGAAGCGCTCGCCTCGATTGCCGCGCATGCAAGCGCGGCTGGCCTCTCCAATGTTCTGCCGCCGCGCGCGCTTGACGCCGCTGACCCGGCAAGCTGGCCCGATGCCGCTGCCATTCTCGCCATCAACCTCGCCCACATCAGCCCCTGGCAGGTCACATGCAGCCTGCTTGCCGGCGCTGGCACCCGATTGGCCGGACACGCCCCCCTTCTTCTCTATGGCCCCTTCATCCGGCCCGACCGGCCGCTTGAACCCTCCAATGCCGCTTTCGACTGGGATCTGCGCGCCCGCAATCCCGCCTGGGGCCTGCGCCAACTGGCCGAGGTGGACGGCGAGGCCGCCCGGCACGGCCTGACACGGACCCGGCTGGTCGAGATGCCAGCCAACAATCTCTTCCTCGTCTATCGTCGGCTCAACGCAGCCGGAGCTCCATTCGCACCTTATCCCCTTCAGCCGTGAACCGGTCGTTGCGATCGAGGAACACACGGCTGGGGTCGACGTTGGGCTGCGCCAGCACGACGTCACGCACGGCCTTTGCCCGCGCTTCGCCCAGCGCCCGAAGTGCCTCGGCATCGGGCCGGAACAGGGGCAAAAGCTCGGACTGCATCTGCTTGATGCGCGCCAAGCGCCGCGCGTCTTTATCCCCCTGCTCGGCCTGCGCGAAGGCCGGCTTCCCCGGCATCCGCTTGCCATAGAGCTCACGCATGCGGTCATATTGGCGCTCGATTGAGAGATGCGCGAAGGCCATGCCAGCCTCGGCCTTGCGCCCGCCGGCCATCAGTGCCGCCTCGAGTGCCTGGGCTGCAAGCGCACGCGCATCGCTTTCAAGACCGGGCGATGCCGGGATGTCGAGCCGAAGTAGAGGGCGCTCGGCCAGGGCCTTGCCAAGTGCTGCAAGCGTCTCTTCCCCGCCCGCAGGAATTGCCGCCGAGCCGGGTGCGAACGCGAGGAGATGGGCATCTTCCCGCTCGGCAAACAAGCCGCCCAGCGCGCGGAAAGGTGCGGTCACCAGCTTGCCCAAGAACTGGCCGAGCGCCTTCCAAATGAGAGGCATGAGGCGGAAGGCGGGGTCATCGACCGTGCCTGAGACTGGCAACTCGATCGAAATGACGCCATGGCGGTCCTTGAGGATCGAGGTCGCCAACCGGACGGGCAAGCCCACCTTCTGCTGGCTTTCGGTCGCCTCGCCCCATTCCAGCTGGTCGATGACGATCCGGTGGTTGGCGGCAAGGGCGGCATTGACCACGCGATAGTCAAGCTCTGCCGAGAGCTTGCCCTTGGCGATCGCAAAGCCTGCGTAAGTGCCGGAATAGGGATTGAAGACTGGCAGATCGATGTTGCGGAATGCAAGCCGCATGTCGGTTGCTGCAGCATAGTCGAACAGGTTCATCCGGCCGCTGATCGTGACTGGCGAGAAGCGATCGACCACATGGCCGCGCAAGTCGATCTGTGCGACCTGATGCGGCCGGTTGCTCAAGCCAGAGACCGTGCCATGGACGGCCTGGACCTCGGCCCGGAAGTCTGGCTCCACCAGAAAGTCGGAGAAGACGAAAGTCCCGTTCTCGATCACAAGACGCTTGATGGTAAGCGGAAGATCGGGTTCAGCTGCGGGCCTTGCCCGCGCGCGGGCTTCGATGCGGGCCTGCTTTTCGGCCTCGGCGCGCGCCCGGGCTTCCCGCCGCTCGGCCCGTGTCAACCGCTTCTTGGGGGCCTGGCGCGCTGCAAGCCGCGCTTGCGCGTCAACCATCGTCGTCTCCTCATCGAGCAGGAACCCGTAATTGAGTTGACCATCGGAAAGCAGCGCAACCTGCCCAACCGGGCGCACCAGCCGCGCTTCGGCGACAGTCAGGCTGCGGCCGTCATAGCCGATGCCAGACATGCGAAGGTGCGCAAAGCGCAGAAGATCGCTGTTCCGCACCAGCTCGCGCAACCGGAACCCATCGACGTCGAGGGCACCTGCAAAGCCGATTTCGGGCTGACCGCGCGCCACGGCATAGCGCAGGCGGCCATCGATTCCGAGCGTCCCTGACATGAGCTCAAGCGCGGGGAAATCAGGCAGATAGGGAAGCGCCGCAGCGAGCGGCAGGGCCGTCAGCCGGACGGCAAGATCTGCGCGGCTGCCATCGGCTGAAATCGTTCCTGCCAGCCGCCACGGCCGGCCGTTGAGCCCGCCGGAGGCCTCGAGCGCGAGCGGCTTCGTCCCATCCGAGCGGAAGCCAGTGACCCGCGCCGAAACCGGTTCCAGCCGATAGCGGCCAGGCCGCGCGGTCGAGCGCTCGTCGAACCTCACGCGGGCGTCTGCAAACTCGATCTGCGCGATTGCAACCGGCGGTCCGTCTCCGGCTGGCACTGCGGCGGGGAGCATGCGAAGCAGCCGGATCGCGCCGCCGGGTTCCCGCACCACGTCAAGGTTGAGGCCTTCGACCCGGAGCCTGCCTCCGGAAATCTCGCCTCTGGCGCTGCTGCGAACATCGGCGAGGCGGACCGCGCCGATCTGCACCCTCTCACCTTCTGCTGGCCCAAGGCCTTCAACAAGGAGGCCGACTGCTGATGCCGCGGGCACGTCGAGCCGCCAATCAAGGCCCTCTCGGGGCTGCTGCGCAAGTCGCAGGTGGCCGGCATCGATCCGGACCGATGCGACCTTCACGGCGGCATTGAGCATGTCGGGGCGTGCGAGGAGATCAAGGTCTCGCAGCTCCGCCTTCGGCTGCATGAGGTCGGCCTCGAGCCGCCCACCCGTGAAGGCTATCCGATAGGGCAGCGTCAGATCTACCCGGCCGCCCCGGATCTTCGCTGGCAACCTGGTGCCAAGAAAGAGTCCGGCCCGGCCGGCATCCAGGCCCTTCACGACAATCGCGCCAGTGGATGCCAGTGGCTCCAGGATGAGTGAACCTGTCCAGCCCAACGCTTCCCCAGCAGGCGTCGTCCCCTTGAGGCGGAACCGCCCGCCCGCATCTTGCGTCGTGTGAAGATCAGAAAGTGCGAACTCGAGCGGAAAGACCCGGAGCTCAGGGGCTGCTTGCTGCCGCCCGTCCCTGAAGCTTATCTGCCCACCTTGCACCTGCAGGTCGGCGATCAACACCGAAGGCGTCGGCTCGCCGTCGTCCGGTGGCACCAGGCGGGCGAGATTGAGTCTGCCGCCGGAGTCGAGCTCGGCGTCAATTCGCGGCGCCTCCACGCGCACTTCATCGAGCCGCAGCGAACTGCTGAGAAGCGATCGCCACGAAAGATCGACCCGGGCTTTTCTTGTCGACACCATTGGCGCGCCGGCAGGCAAAGCCAGATCCTCAAGCTCGAGTGCCAAGCGCAGCGGATCAACGCGCACCGCGCCAATGGCAAGCTCAAGGCCGAGTTTCTCCCGAGTCCAGGCCTGCGCTTGGCTGCGTACCAGAGCCGGCAACATCGCCTGCGCCACCCAGAAGAGCCCAAGCAGCAGCAGGAGTGCCGCCGGTGCCAGGATCCACCACCGCCGTGCCAAGCTCGCCATCTTTTACCCCGTCCTTCCCGACGCTATTGGGAAATGTCGGAAGGCGAGCGTCAAGTGGCGACTGTGCTTGCAAAATCGTGTCAGAGGGCTAGCGTGACCCTCGGGAAGGAGAGACCATGCGAAACACCAGCCTTGCAATTCTGCTTGCCCTTGTGGGCGCGTCCGCAGCCGCCAACGAGGCCACCATCTATCGCGACCGGGGCTTCTCTGGCCCTGCAATGGCGGCCCGCGACGCGAAGCCTGATCTCAGGCTGGCCTGGCCAGTCAATTCGGTCCGGATCGTCTCTGGCACCTGGGAACTCTGCCCAGAGCGCGGCTATCGCGGCCGGTGCATCACGGTCAATCGGTCGAGCCCCAATCTCGCGGCGTCGCACGGCTGGAGCGGCCAAGTCGGCTCCATGCGCCCCTTGGGCGGCAGTGGCTGGGGCGGCAGTGGTGGCAGCGGTGGCAGTGGCTGGGGCGGCAGTGGCGGCAGCGGCGGCAGTGGCTGGGGCGGCAGTGGCGGCAGCGGTGGAGGCCTTATGCCATCCGACAACCGCAGCCTGCGTGGCTCGGCATCCGAGTATTTCCCCAGCCCGGCAAATCGTGGCTATCGGGTCGAGGCCTGCCCTGGCAGCTCCGTCACCTTCCAGTGTGCACAGCGGAACGCTGATAATTTCTGCCGCGGCAGTGGCTGGAACCGGGCTGCCCACCAGCGGCCGGAAACCATCCGCGGCCGGGTCTACCTCGCCGACGTGCTCTGCGTGAGCGGCTGAGCCTGTGGGTCTGGCCTGTGGGTCGCAGCGAAATGGCGGGCGATCTCGCCTCGGGTTGCGATCCACACGCCGGGCTTCGCTGTCACATGGCGCAAAAATTCCTCCAGCGCCCAGATCCGGCCTGGCCTGCCGATAATCCGCAAGTGGAGCCCGAGGCTCATCATTTTGGGCGCCCCGGCCTCGCCCTCGCGCAGCAGCTGGTCGAAACTGTGGCGGGCATAGGCCAGCCATGCGTCAGGTGAATAGGCCGGATCGGTCCACATCTTCATGTCGTTGGTATCGAGCGCATAGGGCATGATGACGATCGGCCGCCCTGGCACCGTCTCCCGATCCCAGAAGGGGATGTCTCCGGAATAGTCGTCCATATGGTAGCTGAAGCCTTCCTCGATGAGGAGGCGGCGAGTGGCAGGCGTCAGGAGATAGCGGGAAAGCCAGCCCGAGGGCCGCGTGCCCGTCCTTTTCTCGATGCTATCAGCAGCGCGGCGGATGAAGGCGCGCTCTGTCTCCTCGTCCATCCGGAACTGATGCACCCAACGCCAGCCATGCGCGACCGGCTCATGGCCAAGCGCGCAGATGGCCGCGGCAAGCTCCGGATAAGTCTCGAGGCTCATGGCGGCGACTGTCCATGAAGCCGCCACCCGATAGCGCCGTAGCAACTCGACCACGCGCGGAGCACCTGCCTTGATCCCGTAGAGATAGTTGGACTCGTTCCCAAAATTGCGGATGGGGGCCTTCACGAATACGCCGAGCTCGTCGACTGGCTCCATGCCCTTGTCGCCTCGGGCGATGGTCATTTCCGAGCCTTCCTCGACATTGACCACGATCGAGAGCGCCACCTTCGCGCCCCCCGGCCAGTCCATCCGTTCCTGCTCCATGGAGCCCCTCCTTCGCGTGCGCGCCGCCCCTTGGCATATCGGCCCCGAAGGCTCTAGGCGCTCTGGCACGATGCTGCCACGCCCCGCGCGCCTGCTTGGATGGTCTGGCCTGCTGCCCGCTGCTGCTGCCCTTGCTGCCGTGCTGTTCGCCCCCCAGCCCCTGCCCGAATTCGCGTTTCGCGCCGGCGCCCTCTATTCCGGCCTCATCCTCTCCTTTCTCGGCGGCGCCTGGTGGGGCCTTGCTACCCGCGCCGGGCCAGAGCGCGCCTGGCCGCTCTATCTTGTGGCCGTGATCCCAAGCCTTGCCGCGCTCGCCCTCCTCATTGTTCTCAACCCGGCACGCCTCATCCTGCTTGGGCTCCTTATCATGGCAACGCTCCTCGTTGACCGCGCCCTCGTGCGGATCGAAGTTACACCTCCCGGCTGGATGGCGCTTCGCGTGCCGCTGTCGCTGGCGCTTGGCTTGCTCACCATCGCGCTTGGCATCACAGCGATGCTCCCCGGCGGCACCCCGGCATGAGCCTCCCGCTTGCCACGCTTTCGGGCCGCACGGCCGTCGTGCTGCTCTCCGGCGGGCTCGACAGCAGCACCTGCCTTGCCATGGCAAGCCGTGCCGGCGCCCGGCTGCTCGCACTCACCATCGACTATAACCAGCGCCACCGGATCGAGCTGGAAGCAGCCCGCCGCCTTGCCGAAGCCTTTGGCGTGGCCCGCCATGTCTGCATCGCTCTTGATCTTCGAAGCTTCGGCGGCTCAGCGCTTACCGCCGATATTCCGGTTCCAAAGACAGGCCTGCAGCCCGGAATCCCCATCACCTATGTGCCTGCGCGCAACACCGTCTTCCTGTCCGTCGCGCTCGCCTTCGCCGAGGCAGAGGGGGCGACCGACATCGTCATCGGCGTCAACGCGCTCGACTATTCCGGCTACCCCGACTGCCGCCCCGAGTTCATCGAGGCCTTTGAGGGGCTCGCCAACCTCGCCACCCGCGCCGGAATCGAGGGCCAAGCCCGCTTCCGGGTCCACACCCCCCTCCTCCACTTGACCAAGGCCGGCATCGTCCGCGCCGCCCACGAAGCCGGCCTCGATCCTGCCCTCACTTGGTCCTGCTACGACCCCACTCCCCAGGGCCTCCACTGTGGCCGCTGCGACAGCTGCCGGCTGCGCCAGAAGGGCTTCGCCGAAGCCGCCCTCCCCGATCCCACGGTCTACGCATGTACGCCGTGAAGGAACTCTATGTGACGCTCCAGGGGGAGGGCGCGCAAACGGGCATGCGCGCCGTCTTCTGCCGCTTTGCCGGCTGCAACCTCTGGTCCGGCCGCGAGGCGGACCGGGCCAGCGCCACCTGCCGCTTCTGCGACACCGATTTCGTCGGCACCGACGGCCCCGGCGGCGGCAGGTTCGCGGACACGCACGCCCTCGCCGAGGCCATCGCTGCCACCTGGGGCCCGGAACCTGCCCATCGCCTCGTCGTCATGACCGGCGGCGAGCCGCTCCTCCAGCTCGACACGCCCCTCATCGCCGCCCTCC
>NZ_JBRCLD010000052.1:0-41477 GCF_053487655.1 Thermaurantiacus sp.
CCCCTCGCGCTCCAGCAGATAACCCAGGCGCTGATAGCCGAACCGGCGCCGCTCTCCGGCCAGCTCGCGCAGCCTGATGCGCAGGTCCGCATCATCCGGGCGCGTCGACACATAGCGCGCCACCCGTCGCGCAATCCCCACCAGCTCACACGCCCGGCGCTCGCTCAGCCCGTACTGCTCCCGGGCATGGGCGACCGCTTCCCGCTTTGCGCCGGGCGTCACCATTTTTTGACGCCAGGTCCTTCAGCACCGCGTTGTCGAGCATTGCTTCTGCCAGAAGCTTCTTCAGCCGGCTGTTCTCCTCCTCCAGCGCACGCAGCCGCTTGGCCTCAGACACCTCCAGTCCCCCGAACTTCGCCTTCCATTTGTAGAAGGTCGGCGAGCTGATCCCGTGCCGGCGACAGACCTCCGCCGTCGGGGCCCCAGCCTCCTGCTCTCGCAAAATCCCAATGATCTGCTCTTCGCTGAATCTGCTCCGCTTCATCCGTCCGTCTCCTCACGAGCCGGACTCTACCTCATCGCGGTCACATTCCAGGGGAGCATGTCACAAGGCAACGCCTCGAGATGAGAACCGCCGTCTGGGCTCGCAATAGGGGTACGGCTAACGGACGCCTAATTGCTCGCGCATCGACCAGCGGGATCGACCGCCGACGCCTCGGAGGGTATCGAAAGACGGGACGATCAAACCCTCGAACAGTCTCCCGCTGAAAGCCCCGACCGGAACCAGGAACAGTTCACCCCAAACAGGGACCTAGGACAAGCATAGAGCAGGGTACCTGAGACAGTTGTCACACACTACGCAGCTCGCTGCCGGCTAAGCTCCTGTATCACTTGCGGATATCACACCATATTGTGCCATACTTTGTACCGTAAAAACGCCATGGTCGTACCATACTCTACCATGTTCGCGTGGTATAGTGTGGTACCGTGCGCTAACCAGCGGCTTTTCCGTGTTTCTTTTTCGCTTGGCTCGTATGATACGATTCCATACCGTATCGACGCTTTCTTCAGACCGAACCACGCTGCTCCCCGTCCAAGGAGTTAGCGTGTGAAACAGAGAACGCGGCAGATCGCCTGCTACGTACCGGCGCAAACGGCCGACGCCTTCGCACAATATGCGCGTGCCCATGGCACATCCATCAGCATCGCGCTCAGCATGCTGATCGAGCAGGTCATCGCAGGCAAGCCGCTTGCGAACGACCAGGTCGACCCACGGACCCTCTTCATCGAAACCGCAGTCGATGCGCTGCTGGGAAAGCACCCGGACAAGGCCCTCCGAGCGTACACCCACGAAGTCTATCGGGACCGGCTGCGCGAAGCGGGACTGACCCGATGAAGACCTCGCTCAGCGCCTTCACGCGCGGCTCGCAGCTGCTCGGCCACGTCCTGCACATGTTCGGAGCGGGGGTGCGTTTTCCCCTCTAGGCGACGGTAACCTGTATCAGCCTGCGGGTCGCCTCGCGGCTCAACCAGGACCTCACGCTGCACGACCATTACCTCGTGCTCATGCGCCTCGAAGCACTCGCCTGGGGCTGGATGGAATTTCGTCCGGCCAAGGCCGTCGAACTTGAAACCGTGGGCGGGACGCGCGTCCCAATGACCTGGGGAACCGTGTCAGATTGGCCTCCAATCGCCGAAGCCTCGGAGCGCTGCACCGACGCCGCCAAGCGTGCAATCGGACGCGCCGCCGTCGCGCGCATCTGATTGGCCCCCCTGAATGGTACGGGCTGACTGTGCCTGCAGGGGTGCCCGTTCCACCAGCGCCGGCCGGAGGCGGAGCGCAGCGGAGCCGGAGGGCGGCACTGGTTGGGCTGCCGCTTCCGGCGCCGTCGGCCGGCACCTCGGGCGGATCGCGCGGGCGGACGGCCGTCTTGTGACGGCGCCAAGGCTCGATGCGCAGGCTGGCGAAGGCCAGCGTGCAGCAGATGCCGCCATTCAGACCATGGCCGCCGCTGGACCAGCCGGAAGAAGGCAGCTCACCCGCTCGCCGCCAGACAGGCTTTGCTGGCAGGTCAGCGCGCCATGCCGGAGAGAGGCTGCTCGGGCAGGTCGCGCCCACGCTCCCGCCTCACGCAGGCTGCAGCGACGATCTTTCCGTCCCGGTCAGGAGCGCCTGTCCCGCCGGGCCGCGATCCAGGCCTCGACCTCCGCAGCATTGTATCGGACGCCAGATCCGATCCGCAGCGGCTCGGGAAAGTCGCTGTTCCTGATGAGGCGATAGAAGCTCGACCGGGACATGCTCAACATGTCCAGCACCTCGGCAATCGTCAGAAGCTGCGCTCGCCCGCCACGCGGGCTCGACACCCCGCCCACGCCCTCCGCTTGCGCAGCGGACGCTGGCGTTGCGACCTTGGCATCGATCGAAGGCTGCGACGCTTTCGACACTGGGCAGGTGTCGAAGAGCGGCAGGGCCGGTTGCCCGGTCTTGCCCTCGCTTTTCCTAGGGCGGCTCTTGATTGACCGGTCATCCGACCCGCCGGCGGCCGCGGGCGGCGCGACGACTGCCGAGCCGCTCAGCGCTGCCTCACCCGCACCGAGGCAGCCTGGCTCCTGGCCGATGAAGTCCTCTTTGCCGGCTGAGAGGCCGGCAACCAGCAGGTCAGGCGCGGCGGGAGCGTACCAGCTCCACTGGGCGCACCACCTGGCCAACGCGCTGCGCCCGAAATGCAGCCGGGCAAAGGGGTGGCGAAAGACCGAGGGGTCGAGGCGATCAAGCGCACCCTCGCGCCAGCTTTGCCGCCTTGCCCGCCAGACCGTCATTTCCCCTCGCGCCAGCGCCTCAACGATCCGTGCATATCGGCCAGTTGCCACGGCAGGCGGCGCCAGCCGCCACCACAGGCGCGCCCCGGCCACCACAATCAATCCTGCCGCCGCCCAGGCCACTGCACCCGGGGAATTGTCCGTCGAGAGGGCCGCAGCCGCCTGCCCGATGCACAGGACAGCCACGAGCATCGTGCCGAGCTTCACGCCTGCGGCACGCCCCAGGACCTGGCGGCTCTCTGCCTCGAACGCCTCGACCTCCGCGCGGCTTCCCAGCAGCGACCAGAGGGGTCTCAGCTCATCGGGCGCAGGGGCGGTCATGCGCAGGCGATACCAGCGCCTGCCCGAGGGCTGAAGCTCTGGCTGACACGCTATCCCCGACAAAATCCGACCAGGCCTGCATCATCGGCCTGCGCTCCTCGAGGAGATCTTCGCGCGCGTAGGCGGCGCGGGCGCGGTTCGGGTCCGCATGGGCAAGCTGTGCCTCGCTCAGATGATCCGGCCATCCCGCGCTCAGCGACCACTCCTTGAAGCTGGTCCGGAACCCGTGCGAGGTGGCGTTGACCCCAAGCGTCTGGACCGCCTTGTTGAGGGTATTCTCGCTCAGCGGCCGGCCCCCTCGCCCCGGGAAGACCAGGCCGGGCTCGCTGCCTGCCGTGCGGCTGCGCAGCTGCGCGAGAAGCTCGACGGCGCGCCGGCACAGCGGCACGCGATGTGGCCGGCGGGACTTCATCTGCTCGGCCGGCCGGGTCCAGGTCGCCGTCTCCAGATCGACGTCCGCCCAGCGCATCCGCCTGATGTTGCCGGGCCGGCTGGCAGTCAGCACCAGCAATTCGACCGCCATCCGGACCAGCGGACCCGCCGGTGCGTGCGACAGGGCACGCATGAACCCGGGCACGTCCGCCGCGCGCAGCGCCGGCAGATGACCGTCCAGGGAGGGCTGGCGCGGCAGCGCCCGGGTCACCAGCCGCATGTCGATGCCGTGCTCGCGCAGCCCGGCGCCAACCGCCCAGTCGATCACCGTGCCGATGCGCTGCTTCACGCGGCGCGCCGTCTCAGGCTTCGCGATCCAGATGGGTTCCAGAACGGCCAGCACGTCAGCGCGCGCCACCGCTGCCACAGGCAGGTCGCCGAGCAGCGGAAAGGCATAGGTCTCCAGCGTCGCGAGCCACTGGTCGCGATGCTTGCCATTGCTCCAGGCCTCGCACCGCAGCCTGTGCACACGCCGCGCGGCCTCGGCAAAGCGCACGTCGTGCGCAGCACGCGCCCGACGCGCCGCGATCGGGTCGCGACCCTCCTGCAATCCCCGCAGCGCGGCCGCCGCGGCGCGCCGAGCGTCGGCCAGCGACATCCGCCGCTCCGGACCGAGCGACATGTCCCGCAGCCGGCCCGCTCGCATGTAGCGCAGGATCCAGTAGCGCCGCCCGGCGCTGTCGATGAACAGATGCAGGCCATCGCCGTCGAAATAGCGTCCCGGTGCCGTGAGGCTAGCGAGCCGGCGTGCCGAGAGCTTCCCCATGGCCGCGATCCTTTCCCTCGATCTTTCCCTCAAACTGCGCGGGAAAGCCTGGTACAGGGCGGGATCCGCCGGCACAAGCGGCATCACGGATTATGCAGCAAAGACAGTCGTATAAAGACAGGATGGGACAGTCTGGGAAGGTCTGGCACAGGCCCGCTGGCGGAGTCGGAGGGATTCGAACCCTCGGTACGGGTATCCCCGTACGGCGGTTTAGCAAACCGCTGGTTTCAGCCACTCACCCACGACTCCATGCGAGGGGCACCGCAGCGGCTATAGGGGAGGTGCCAGCCCCGGGCAACATCAGCCCCTGCGTGCCCGGTTTTGCATCGAGCTCGCTGTTTCTGCTCAAGCCAGTGGCCTTGCCGCCGTGACTGAGCCAGGCGAGGTGACGCAATGGATCTTTCTGGCCATAGCCAGTTTTCAAGTCCGCTCGAGGGCGTGGAGAGCCCAGCCGATTTGCCAGGCGCCCGCCCTGTTGCTGCAGGTGCTGGCCTTCTTCTTGCGGCCTGGTCGGCGTTGCAGTCCGCCAATGTCGAGTCTGTTGATCTTCACCTCCGCTCCGGCACCGTCGTCAGGAACGCCATCCGCCTCCGGCTATCTGGACCCATTGCCCAAGCCTCCACCCGGCGCGAGGGCTGGACCCACTTGTTCCCAGTCCATGATGTCGCGCTCGTGCGTTTCATCGGCCGCGGCGGCCGGCGCGACTGACCCCGTGAAGGCGCCAAGACCGGAGTGTGACAAGGGCTCTACGCTCGCGCGGTTTCGGCCTGCCGGCTGGCGCGAAGTTGCAATCGCCCATCCCGGTGACCCGTTCTGGTCACTGGAAGGCGGGATGCGCTGAGCGCATACACGCGAGGGGGCTCGCGCCCGTGCCCGTCATCTGCCATCGGGCGCGGATGATTGCGCTGAGCTCTGCACCAAGGCCACTCGGGACGAGCGGCCCCAGTTTCGCACCACTGGCCTGGAATGTCCGGCCATCAGCATCGGCCCAGCCTGATGCCGTGGCTGCGGCCGTGGCCGCGGCCCATGGCGCCGGCTTTGGCATGGTCTGCCTGTCTGACCATCCGTTCCCGGGCAGCGGCTTGCGCTTCGGTGAAGCGACCAAGCGTGTCGGCGCCGTGTTCAAGGCCGACCCGGCGCTGCGCGGAGGCTGGCTTCTTGCCCTGCGCGGAGGCATGGGCCCGAGCTCGGTACCGGATAGCGAGGCCGACAGTCTCGAAGCAGGGCTTGAGGCTGCGCTCGCCCGCCTTGGCGCGCCCCGCACCGACCTTTTCCTGCTTGAACAGCCCGACCGTCTCGCCCATCCGCGAAAGACGGCAGCAGCGCTCGCGCGGCTGGTCCAGCGTGGGCTCGCCAGCGCCGTGGGCGTGGCCAACCATCCATCCTCGGCCATCCGTGCCCTTGCTGCCTATCTTGAAGTTCCTCTTGCTGCCATCGAGCTCTCCTTTTCTGCGCTCGACATTGACTCGCTTCTTGATGGCACGCTCGATCTTGCCATGGAGCTCGGCGCAACTGTGCTCGCTGCAGCACCGCTTTCCGAAGGGCAGATCGGCGACCGGCCCGGGCTTGCCGCCAGCGTCACCGCACGCGCGACGATCCGCGCGCTCGACGCTGTTGCCGGGCAGCAGGGCGTCGGCCGTGCGGCGGTGGCAGCCGCATTCGTTGCCAGCCATGCCGCGCGCCCGGTTCCCCTGTTCGGGACTCAGGAGCCAGCCGAGTTGCGCGCAGCGCCCGACCTGTTCCGGGTCCGCCTAGAGCAGGCGGACTGGTACCGGATCCTCCACGCAGCACAGGGCGGTCACTGACCGCCCTTGCTCGACCGCTTTCGGCGGAGACCATCACTGAAGGCCAAGCGTTTGGCGGGCGAGTGTCATCACCAAGGCACGGTCGGTTGGGAATCCGGCCGCAATCCAGCAGGCTTCCACTTCGGCAAGGCCACGCGATACGGCCGGTCCCGGCGGAAGCCCCAAGGCGATCAAGTCTCGCCCGGAGACGGGAAGCCGGGGCGGGCGCCAGGCTCTAAGGCGGGGCAGCCAGTCAGCCGCCCGCGGGTCGTCGGTCAGAAGCAGGCGGTCGATCGCTGCCTCGGCGCCAATTCGGTAGGCGAGCGCGCGCGGGTCGGCTGGTGCCGGGCCGGGGGTCAGGATCGCGATCAGCCGGGCCCGCTCCGAATTTGACAGCCGAAGCCGGGCAGCAAGTGCTGACGCAAGTGCCGGGTCCTCGCGGCAGAGCGCTGCCAGCCGCCGTATCGCTGCCGGCTCGGCTCCAGCGCCGGCCTCTGTTGCCTGCAACGCGGCAAGGCGGGCGACATTCGTGGCCTCGGGCAGGATGGCCGAGAGGATGCCATGCTCGTGCATGGCCGTGACAATTGCAGCTGGAGCCGGCGCGCTCAGAATCTTCAAGAGTTCGTCGCGCACTCGCTCACGCGATAGCGTCATGAGATCCTTTGCGCGGGCAGCGCAAGCGGCAAGGCCGGCCGGATCGAGTGTGTCGGCGTAGCGGCCCGAGAAACGGAAGAAGCGCAGGATCCGCAAATGATCTTCGGCAATGCGGGTAAGCGGGTCGCCGATAAACCGGACCACGCGGGCCTCAAGATCGGCAACGCCACCGAACCAGTCCTCCACTTCGCCGGTCAACGGGTCGGCGTAAAGGGCGTTCACAGTGAAGTCGCGGCGGGCGGCATCGGCGCGCCAGTCGTTGGTAAAAGCAACCCGTGCCCATCGCCCATCTGTCTCGACATCTTCTCTGAGCGTTGTGACCTGATAGCCGTGACCGCCGGCAACAGCCGTGACGGTGCCGTGGGCAAGGCCGGTTGGAACTGCGCGCAGCCCGGCCGCTTCGAGAGCAGCGATGACCGTATCCGGCCGCAGCCTTGTCGCGAAGTCGACGTCAGCCACCGGGAGACCGAGGAGGCCGTCGCGAACGGCACCTCCTACCACTCGGGTTGCACCACCGGCGGCATCGAGGGCCGCGAGCAGACGGGCCATTTGCGGGCGGGTGTTCCAAATCCCGGGATCAACACGCGCCACGCCAGCACTCAGCCGAGACGGGCGGAGAGGTTGACAAGGATCGCTGCTGTCGCGCCCCAGATCGTCCGGCCTTGCCATTCGATCACATAGAAGCGCCGCCGCCGCCCGCGCCATTCGGCCTCGCGCAACTGATGGTTGGCTGGGTCGAGTGCGAAGGCAAGCGGCACTTCGAACACGTCCGCCACTTCCTCGGCATTCAAGCAAAGAGGCGGGTCTGGCGGAATGGCGCCAATGACGGGCGTGACAGTATATCCAGTTGCAGTCAGATAGGGATCGGCCTGCCCAAGTATGCGAACGAGGCTGGGTGCGAGGCCCACTTCCTCCTGGGCCTCGCGCAGGGCGGCAGCCACCGGACCGCTATCGGCCGGGTCAATCCGACCACCAGGAAAGGCCACCTGAGAGGCGTGGTTGCGCAGGTGCGCGGTGCGCTCTGTCAACAGAAGGGTCGGCTCGCGACGCGTAAGAAGCGGGACAAGCACGGCGGCCGGAACGCCCGGATGACTCTCGCTGGCCGGGTCAGGGCTGATAGCCCAGTCGCCTGCGATGGGCGCCACGGCCGGCCGCGCGAGGCCGGTCTCGATCAGGTCAAGCAGGGAAGGCAAAGAAGACGCCCCCGCTCCATAGCCCCAGCGGCTCCCCCTCCACTTGCTCGCTGATCGCCCATTCAGCGAGGTCGTAGAAGGCACTGCGGGCGACCAGCGCTTCGATTCCGTTGCCAATCCGCCCGCGCACATGGAGATAGGGGCGGGGCGTGCCATCAGGATCCATCGCAAACCGGAGCGGATTGCTGGGCCCGGCAATCACCATTTCATCCGTTGCCAGCCGGAACAGCAGAGAGCGGTCTCGCCCACGCCCCTCGCTCCTCACCTCTACAGCGAGCAGAGGCGCATCCTCGACGTCGATGTCGAGCTTTTCGACGGGTGTTACGAGGACGAAGCTGCCATCCGGCTCGCGCCGAAGAACAGTTGCAAACAGCCGCACCAGCGCCGGCCGGCCGATCGGAGTGCCGGCATGATACCAGGTGCCATCACGCGCGATCCGCATGTCGGAATGGCCGCAATGGGTCGGATGCCATTCCTCAACCGGCGGCAGGCGCTTTTCAGCGACAGCTCGCGCGGCCTCGGCAAGCGAAAGGCTGGCAAGCGGCGGCAGCTCGGCGCGGATCGGCGTGTCCTTCGAATGCGCTGCCATGCCTGTCGCATGCCTGAAGTGGGCAGCAGGCTCAAGCTGCAGCCTCCGGCGGTTCTGGTCGAGAGCGCAGGCGCGAAGAGCAGGAGGCTTGCGAAGACCGTTTCCACGGCGGTGAAGCAGCAGTTCAGGCTGCCCGCAGGCGAACCCCACAGCCATTGGCAGCACTGGCGGCGGGCAAGACGATAGCCGGACCTGCCCAGATGGCTGGATCGCGGGCCCGAAGCAAAAGCCGTTCCGGTTCGACCGGACCTGGCAGTCGCCAGCCGGCCGTTGCATCCGCTCTATAGCCGAAGCGCCCATAATAGGGCTGATCGCCAATGAGCATCGAATCCGCGCCGACCCGGTCGAGGGCCGCAACCGCCCGCGCCATCAGCCGCAGGCCAATCCCCTCGCCGCGCCGCCTTGGATCCGAGACCAGCGGCCCCAGGAGCACAAGCGGGCGCGCGCTGCCGTCTGGGCCTTTCCACTGGACGGGGTGGCAGGCGACCGAGCCGAGGATGCACCCATCCGCAGCTGCAACGAAGGCAAGCCCCGCCAATGGCTTCGACTGGCCCCGCAGCAGTTCGGCAGTCCGTTGCCGGCGGGGGGCGGGAAAGCAGCGGCCAATCAGTTCGGCAATTGCGGATTGGTCTTCTGGCTGGCGTGGCCTGATGATCATCTCTCGCCTCATTCCTCGACAAAAACCTTCCGGACGGCCGCCAGCCGCCCGCCCGCCGCACGGGTTAGCGCGGCGGTCAGCCGCGTCGCAGGAGAGAGAGGTGGCCCTTCATGCGCTACCTCGATACGCCAATGCGTGAGCGAAGGAAAGGGCGGAGGAGAAATTGCGATGAAACTCTATGATATGGCGCTTGCCCCCAATCCGCGCCGGGTGCGGATCTTCCTTGCCGAGAAGGGGATTGCGGTGCCGCGCGTCGAAATCGACATCCAGAAGGGGGAGAACCTCGCGCCTGCCTATCTTGCCGTCAATCCGCGCGGCGTCGTGCCGACTCTCGAGCTCGACGACGGGACCATCCTCGACGAATCGATCGCCATCTGTCGCTACTTTGAGGCGCTTCAGCCCGAGCCCAACTTGTTTGGGCGCGATCCCCTTGAGATTGCGCGGGTTGAGGCCTGGCAGCGGCGGATCGAGTTCGAGGGGCTCTTCAACATTGCCGCCGCCTTCCGGAACAGTCGCCCCGCCTTTGCCGATCGCGCTGCGCCTGGCGCTGGCCCGCCCACACCCCAGATCCCCGCCCTTGCCGAGCGTGGCCTGCGGCTGGCGCTGGGTTTCCTCGACATGCTGGAGCGCCGGCTTGGCGAGAGCCCGTTTGTGGCCGGCGACCGCTACACGGTTGCCGACATCACTGCGATTGTCTGCATCGATTTTGCGCGCTGGGTCGGGCTCAAGGCCGAGGAGGCGCACCCGACGGTTGCCGCCTGGCATCAGGCAATGAAGAAACGGCCGAGCTCGTCAGCCTGAGCCGGATCTAGCTGCTCGCCTCGTCTGGTGGCCGCAGGCGGCGGGCGCCATGGGCTTCCGCGATGGCGGCAACTGCCTCTGGGTCCACAAGCCGTTCGAAGCGCAGCTGGTCAGGGCGCTCGTCCTTCAAGCGCCAGTCAAGATAGAGGCCTGGGGTCCAGAAGCCGACCATCGCTTCCGTCACTTCCATCTCTGCGCCGAACAGAATGGCCTCGCCGATGATGTTGCGCCCAAGCCAGACGAGGGCGCGGCGGTTGGTGAGCATGTAGCGGGCTCGGCCGCGTGCCGATGAGCGCAGCCACACCGGAAGCGCAATGATGACGACGGTGCCGACGACGAGCGAAAGGATGAGCGGGAGCGCCTCCGGCCCTGGCCGGCCGGCGAAGGCCGATCCCGCAAAATGAGGCAGAATGAGGAGTACCGCGACCCAAGTGAGAAGGCCGAGGAGGATGAGAAGGATCAACAGCTCGAGCAGGCGACCAGCGCCAAGCATGGGCCGGCCTTCCCAAAGGATTGTCTCGGCAGGGCCGGGCGCGACTGGCCGCAGGAAACGCGGCGAAGCAAGACTGCCGGCAAGTGCGCCCGCCTCGGCTTCCCCAGGCACGAACAGACCCTAGCGCTCGACCGTGAGCGCAATCCCCATGCCGCCGCCGATGCACAGGGTCGCAAGGCCCTTCTTCGCGTCGCGCCGCCGCATCTCGTGGAGCAGCGTGACAAGGATTCGTGCGCCCGAGGCGCCGATGGGATGGCCGATTGCAATCGCCCCGCCGTTCACATTGAGCCGCTCCGGATCAAGCCCAAGCTCCTGCCCCACAGCAAGCGCCTGGACAGCGAAAGCCTCGTTCGCCTCGACGAGATCAAGGTCAGCGACCTTCCATCCCGCCTTCTCGAGCGCCTTCTTTGATGCCGGGACTGGCCCCAGGCCCATCAGCGCCGGATCAACTCCGGCCGAAGCCCAGCTCTTCACGTGTGCAAGCACCGGGGCCCCGCGCCGGGCGGCTTCTTCTGCCGACATGAGGACAAGCGCAGCTGCCCCATCGTTCAGGCCTGATGCGTTGGCAGCGGTCACGGTGCCGTCCTTGCGGAACGCTGGCTTCAAGGCTGCCATCGCTTCAACTGTCGCACCTTCGCGGATATATTCATCGGCCTCGATGATCGTATCGCCCTTGCGGCCCCTGACAGTTACGGGGAGGATCTCGTCCTTGAACCTTCCCGCTTTGCGAGCGGCTTCCGCCTTGTTCTGCGATGCGGCAGCGAAGGCATCTTGGGCTTCGCGGCTGATCTGGTATCGCTCGGCGATATTCTCCGCCGTCATCCCCATGTGATAGCCGTTGAACGCGTCCCACAGGCCATCCTTGATCATGGTGTCGACGAGTTCGAGCGCGCCCATCTTGGTGCCAGGTCTCAGAGTCTGGGCATGGGGCGCAAGCGACATCGACTCCTGCCCTCCAGCGACCATGACGTCATGCTCGCCATTGGCGATGGCTTGCGCTGCGAGCGCGACCGCGCGCAGGCCCGACCCGCAGACCTGGTTGACACCCCAGGCCGGCACTTCCTGGGGGACGCCGGCCGCCATGGCCGCCTGCCGGGCCGGGTTCTGACCTTGTGCTGCGGTCAGCACTTGACCCATGATCACTTCGCCCACGGCTTCGCCTTCCACCCGGCTGTCAGCAAGTGCTGCGCGGATCGCTTCGGCCCCCAACTGGTGTGCTGGCGTCGACCCGAAGCTGCCCATGAAGCTGCCAACCGCCGTCCGCCGGGCGGCGGTGATGACCACGTCGACCATCTGATCCTCCTTGAAGCCGCAGCTGCTCTAGTCGCTCAAAAGGAAAGTGGAAAGCGCCTCCAGCATGGCCGCACGCTGCCTGCCGACGATCATCCCGACATGGCCGGTCTGGAGCCGGAGCCGCATCATGCCTGGCACATCGGGGGCAGTTGCCTCCGGTACCAGCCGATCTTCTGTCCCCCGGATGTCAAGCACGGGCAGCTGCAGCCGGGCGGGACAGACAGATGTGCCTGCGACTCGCCAAAGACCCCGGCCGAACCGGTCGCGGGCGATGCCGTCAATGAAGATGTCGCGGGCTGCCGGCAGCGGCAGTGGGGGGCCGCTTCCTGCCCAGTCCTCGAGTGCCGCGAACGCGGCCAGACTTTCAGCGGTCAAAGGGGAACGGCCGAGACGGGCATATTTCTGCGCGATCGCCTCGGCGTCGGCCTGCCAGAACAGCGGGTTCAAGAGCGCCATTGGCACGGCGCCCAGCAGTCGGCCGGCGGCTTCGAGGGGGGCGAAGGCAGCTTTGGCGGCGGCTCGGGCCTCTTCTGTATAGCCGGAAAAGCACCAGGGCGTGGCAATCAGCGCCAGCCGCGCCACCAGCCTCGGGAAGGCGGCGGCAAGCCCAAGGCCAAGTGTGCCACCGAGGCAGTAGCCGACCACCGTGACTCGCCGGCCAACCCGGTCGAGGAGCGGGGCAATCCGTCGGCTCACCAGGCCAGCGAGCCCGAGGCGGCCTTCACCTGCAAGATCGCCCCAATCGATCAGTAGCACGCGCGCACCTGCAGCACCCAGAGCTTCCGCAAGCGAGTGGTGTGGGGCATGATCGAGCACTTGAGCGCCGTTGATGATGGAAGGAAGTAGAAGGACAGGAGGGCCCTGCGCTGGCCCGGCAAGCGCGCGCAGCGAGGTGGCGCCGATGCGTGCCAGTGGCGCCGGCCAGCTGACAGCAAGCGGAACAGGCGCCTGCTGATAGCGGGCAAGGCCCACGAGCATGGCTCGGAGCTGCTCCAAGTTGCCTGCGCTTTGCCGTAAGAGAAGCGCCAGAAAGATCGGCAGTGGGTGCGGTCCGCGCGCCTGACTTTGCGCTTTCATGTTGCACATGCTAAGTGCGATTGTGCAGTGGCAAGTTCACGCTTGGGCGCGCAGCAACCAGGAGGAAAAGGGATTGAACGATGGCGCAGGCGGATGAGGTTCGGGTGGAACCGGTCATCGTCAAAAAATATGCCAACCGGCGTCTCTACAACACCGAGACCTCGTCCTACATCACCCTCGACCACCTCTCGACGATGACCCGCGAGGGGCGGGAGTTCAAGGTGATCGACGCCAAATCCGGCGAGGACATCACCCACAATGTGCTCACCCAGATCATTATGGAGGAGGAGACCCGGGGTGTCACCATGCTGCCGGCCTCTTTCCTGCGCCAGCTTATTTCCATGTATGGCGACCAGATGCAGGCGCTGGTGCCGCTCTATCTTGAGGCGTCGATGGACGCCTTCCGCCGCAACCAGGAGCAGTTTCGCGCGGCATTTACGGGCCTCATGGGCGGGAATGCGTCAGCATCGACAGCGTTCGAGGCTCTTGTGCGGCAGAATCTCCAGATGATGGAGGCTGCAGCCGACATATGGCGTAACGCCAACCCCCTGCTTGGCGGCGCGGTTTCGACCCGTTCCGAGCCGGACGAGATTAAGGAGCTCAGGGACGAGCTCGCCGCGCTCAAGGCGCGTCTTGACAAGATGTCCAACGGTTGAGCGGTCGTGGGAGGACTGCCCGCAGCAGCGCAGGGCCCAGCAAAGGCGCTTCTCAAAGCCCTTCCCCCCGATATCGTCGCAACTGACCCGACAGAAATTGCGCCACATCTCTTGGACTGGCGCGGCCAGAAGCGTGGTGTGGCCGATGGTCTTGTCCGCCCGCGCACGACGGCTGAGGTTGTCGCCTTGGTCAAGGCGGCGCGCGCGCACGGGGCAGCGCTGGTGCCCCAGGGCGGCAATACCGGCCTCGTCGGTGGCTCGGTCCCAGAAGCAGTGTCGACCCGGCCCACCATCCTCGTCTCGATGCAGCGCATGGCCAGGATTCGGTTGGTCGACTCGGCCGGGCTTGCCCTTGTTGCGGAGGCAGGCGCCATTCTCGCCCACGTGCACGAGGCAGCGCGGGCTGCCGGCACGATGTTTCCGCTTTCCCTCGGTGCGAAAGGAAGCGCCACCATTGGCGGCCTGGTCTCGACCAATGCCGGCGGCACCCAGGTGCTCCGCCATGGCACGATGCGCAACCTCGTCCTCGGGCTGGAAGCTGTCCTTCCCGATGGCACCATCCTCAACCAGCTGACAGCGCTGAGAAAAGACACTGCTGGCTATGACATCAAGCAGCTTTTGATCGGCGCTGAGGGCACGCTCGGAATCGTGACTGCAGCAGCGCTCAGGCTGGTGCCAGCGCCTGCCGTCTCGGCCGTGGCTTGGGTGGGGGTTTGCGACCTTGCAGCGGCACTTGCGCTGCTTGCGCGGCTCCGGCAGCTCGTCGGCGAGCGAGTCGAATCTTTCGAGCTGGTGCCCGATGACGGCCTCGCACTCGTTCTTGCCCATCTCCCCGGCGCCCGTGCGCCGCTGGCGCACCCAGCTCCGCTCAACTGCCTCATTGAACTGACCGATGCCGATGCTGGCGCCCCGCTTGCCGACCGGCTCGCAGCGGTTCTTGCTGACGCGCTGCAAGCGGGGGAGCTCCTCGATGCGACGGTTGCAGGATCAGTAGCGCAGGCCGAGGCGCTGTGGGCGCTGCGCGAAAATCTGCCAATCGCCGAGAAGGCCGATGGCCCGTCGCTCAAAAATGATGTTGCCGTCGCCGTGGCCGATGTGCCGGCCTTCGATGCCGCAGCGCGCGCGGCCCTGGCCAGGGCCTTTCCCGGCGCCCGGCCGCTCGTCTTCGGCCATCTCGGCGACGGCAACCTGCACTGGAACATTCGCCCACCTCAAGGTGCGGATTCAGCCGCGTGGCTTGCCACCCATGGTGCGGCGGCCCGCCGTCTGCTCCATGACACGGTCGTCGCTTTTGGAGGCACGATTTCGGCCGAGCACGGGATCGGCACCACCAAGGCAAGTGAACTTGCACGCTTGGGTGACCCCGGGCGCCTTTTGGCAATGCGCGCAATCAAGGCGGCACTTGACCCTCAGAATATCATGAATCCTGGAAAGCTCCTCGTCTGACGGGAAGCTCTGGCTTGCCATCTGCACCACTCGGGCGCTAGGGCCTCGCGGCGACACGGCACGGCGCCCCGGCCGTCGCGCCCCGAGCGAGCAGAGGACCCTCCCCACCCCATGGCAACCCAACCGCAGCCAGCGCCGCAACTTCCGCTCTTCTACCGCAACCTCATTCCCTTGAGCTCAGAAGTCCACGCCGGCTTTGGCCTCAAGGTGCGTGACAACCTAGAGTTCGCCCGGCCAACGCATGCGGTTCCGATTACCGTTGACGAGTTTGCGCTGGCCCAGCGCTTCTATCCGATCGTCTTCGGCACCGACGCCGTGGCAGTGCCCCTCGCACTCGTCGGGCTGCGCGAAGGCGAGAATCTCTTCATCGAGGCTGACGGTCAATGGCGGCCGCGCACCTATATTCCGGCCTATATTCGTCGCCATCCGTTCATGCTCGCTCGGCTCCAGCCGGACTCGGAAGTGCTGAGCCTGGTCTTCGACGACAGCTGGGGTCTGGTAGCCGAGGATGGCGAGCAGAAGCTCTTCGATGGCAATGAGCCCTCGGAGTTGACCAAGGGGATTTTGAAGTTCTGCGAGGAGTTCGAAGCAGCAGTCGCAAGAACCCGAGGCTTCATGGAGGAGCTTGGCAAGCTCGGGCTGCTGATGGATGGCGAGGCCTCCATCCAGAATCCGGGCATGCCAGAGCCCGCCAAATTCGCTGGCTTTCGCATGGTGGACGAAAAGAAGCTCCAGAACATTCGCGGCGATCAGGCGCGCAAGATGGTGCAAAATGGCATGATGGGCTTGATCTACGCCCATCTCTTCTCGCTGGCCCAAATGCGCGAACTCTTTGTCGATCTCCAAGGCCAGCCTGCCGCCTGACCGGGCCTCAAGCTGCGGCAGCCCCTTGGTCCAAGGCGGGATCCATCTGACCCCACCGCTGCCGTTGCGGCTCGTGGGCCAGACATGCTGCCCGCCCGCGCCTTCACCAGCTTGGTGTCGCCGGTTGCGCCCTGGGGTGACACCGAACGCGTTCCCTCCTCTTTCGCCAGGCCCCGTCGACGAGGCGGTCGAAATCGGGCGCCAATTGACGTATGTGCGGAGGCCATGCACACAGGTGCCCGGCCCTCACGCGGCTATTCTACGCTCTCGCTCTCCCTCCACTGGCTGATTGCCCTTCTCATCCTCGGCAATCTCACCAGTGGCTTTCTCGCCTCAGATCTTCTTCGATCAACAGTGGCAGAGGAGCGGGAGCGCGGACTTCAGCTGATTGAGCTGCACAAGAGCTTCGGCCTCACCATTTTGCTGCTGTCGGTGCTGCGCTTGGCGGTGCGACTGGGCGAGGGCTTTCCCCCGCTGCCCGCGCACATGACTTTGACCGAGCGGCTGCTGGCGCGCGCCACCCACTGGGGCTTTTATGCACTTCTTCTCGCCATTCCGCTTGCCGGCTGGGTGCTCATCTCGGCAAGCCCGGATGGTTCCACATTCTGGTTCGGTCTGTTTCCGTGGCCGCATCTGCCAACCGGCACGGACGCTGGCCTTGCAAGGGCTGCAAGCGAAGCCCATGAAGCACTTGCCATTGGCGCTGTCGTCCTTCTTCTCCTCCACATTGCCGGCGCCCTGAAACATCAGTTGCTCGATCGGGACGATGTGCTGGCCCGAATGCTGCCCTTCCTGTCACGGACCTAAGGCCGGCTGCACTTTTTTGGATCGGCTTATGACCAGACGAGGCTGCGTCATGCTCCTGCGCAACCGAGCGGGTGTTGGCGCACAGGGTCTCAGCCCTCGAACAGCAGCACGGGCTTGACGGTTGCGCCTGTTTCCATGGCGTCGGCAGCGCGGTTGATCTCGGCGAAGGGGAAGGTCTCGACCAGCAGGTCGTGGGGGAAGCGGCCCTCGAGGTGGAGCGCAGCAAGCCGCGGCACGAAGACTTGCGGGTCGGCATCGCCTTCGATCAGACCCTGGATGCGCTTGCCGCCGAGGAAACCGGAGAGGGCGAAGCTGGCAGTCGCGCCCGGTGGCGACACCGCCAGGACCAGCATGACCCCCCGCGTGCCGAGGGCGGCGATGCCAAGCTCGATGAGTGCCGGCACTCCGGTCGTGTCGAGGACGGCATCGAAACCGGGGCGGATGGCAGCGAGATCGGCAGCGAGTGTGTCGCCCGACAGGAAAGCGTGGGTCGCACCGAGTGCGCGGGCAAGGTCAAGCCTGGCCGGTATTCGGTCTACTGCGACAATCGGGTCCATGCCTGCCACGCACCCCGCCATCACTGCCGCCAGCCCGACGGCGCCGGCCCCGAGGACGGCAAGCGACTGGCCGGGGCGGGGAGCAAGCGTGTTCAAGACAGCGCCAGCACCCGTCTGCATCCCGCAGCCAAGCGGGGCGGCGAGGTGGAAGGGCAGGGCGTCTGGTATGGGGACGGTGTTGCGCGCTCGGGTGATGGCGTAGGGTGCAAAGCTCGACTGGCCAAAGAAGCTCGCAAACAGCGGCTGCCCGCTGGCAAGCTTCAGCCGAGGCGCCATGTCGGGCCCCACTCCCGCGATATTGCGCAAGGGCCATTGCGCACAATATTGCGGTGCTCCCTCACGGCAAACCGGGCAGGTGCCACAGCTGTCGTAGGACAGAGCGACCCGGTCGCCAGGGGCGAAACCCTCGACGCCTTCCCCGATGGCATCGACCACGCCGGCACCTTCATGGCCGAGTACCATGGGCAGAGGCGTGCCAAGTTCCACATCGCGGAAGACAAGATCGGTGTGACAGATGCCTGCCGCCTTCACGGCAATGCGGAGCTCGCCGGGGCCGGGCTCGGGAATTTCGGCCTCGAGCAGCTGGAAGGCTGCTGCCCGCTCTACCACTGCTGCCACCGTCATGGTCTTGTGCATGTCCACCCCGTCTCGCCGCTTGACCCTCATGGTGCCCCCGTCCAAAGGGCGGGCGCAAGCAAAATGGGAGATGCCGGCAGTGGCAGGCGAGGGGCAGGATAACGAGGGTCCGAGTTTCGAGGAGGCGCTGAAGCGGCTTGAGACGATTGTGCGTGAACTCGAATCCGGTGAGGTGCCCTTGGAGCGGGCCATTGCGCTCTACGAGGAGGGTCAGAAGTTGAAGGGCCAGTGCGAGGCGCGGCTCGCCAGCGCCGAGGCACGGATCCGCGAACTCCAGATCGGAGCCGATGGTGCGCCTGCCGGGGACAGGCCATTCGGCGCCTGATGCGGCCGGGACTCCAGTTAAAGCCGGTGCTCGACGCGATCGGGGAGCAGGTTGACGCACGTTTCGACCGGCTGCTCGTCGTGCCTGATGATCCGCGCGCCCGGCTTTACGAGGCCATGCGCCATGCCATCATTGGTGGCGGCAAGCGGATGCGGCCGCTGCTCGTGGTGGCGAGCTGTGACCTCTTCCATGTGGATCGCGAACGTGCGCTACGGGTGGCGCTCGCAATCGAGGCAGTGCATGTCTACAGCCTCGTGCACGACGATCTCCCGTGCATGGATGATGATGATCTGCGGCGGGGCAAGCCGACAGTCCACAAGGCCTTTGATGAGGCAACTGCCGTGCTTACCGGGGATGCGCTGTTTGCCATCGCCTTTGAGCTTATCGCGGATGAGGCGACCCACGAGGACCCGTTCGTCCGCGCCGAGCTCGCGCTTGAACTCGCCCGCGCCTCAGGGCCAGCCGGCATGGCAGGCGGCCAGGCCATGGACCTTGCTGCCGAAGGAGCTTGCTTTGACCTGCCCACCACGACTCGGCTGCAGCAACTGAAGACCGGGGCGCTCATCGGCTTCAGCTGCGAGGCCGGCGCCATTATGGGCAAAGTGCCCATGCCGCTCAGGATGAAGCTCAGGGGCTATGCCCGCGATCTTGGCCTTGCCTTCCAGATTGCGGATGATTTGCTCGATGTCGAAGGCGATGTGAACGCTGCTGGCAAAGCCCTCAGAAAAGACCAGGCGCGCGGCAAGTCCACCTTCGTCTCGCTGCTCGGGATCGAGCGCGCCCGCGCCCAAGCCGAGATGTTGATCGACCAGGCGATCCACCACCTGCAAGGGTTTGGCGCCGAGGCCGATCTCCTGCGCGGGATCGCCCGCTTTGCGATCGAGCGCGACCATTGAGCTGCGGCCAGTGACCTCTGCTGGGAAAACCGTCGTCGGGGTCTATCCCGGAACTTTTGATCCGGTCACGCTTGGCCACATGGACATCATTCGGCGCGGTGCCAAACTGGTGGACCGGCTGGTGATCGGGGTTGCAACCAATCCGTCCAAGACCCCGCTGTTCACACTTGACGAGCGGGTTGCCCATGTCCGGCGTGAGACTGCGGGGCTTGCCAATGTCGAGGTGATTCCCTTCGATGCGCTTCTCATTCACTTTGCCGAGTCGGTTGGGGCCCAGGTCATCATCCGGGGGCTGCGAGCGGTTGCCGACTTCGAATATGAATTCCAAATGGCGGGCATGAACCAGCAGCTTTCGAGCACGATCGAAACCGTGTTCCTGATGGCCGATGTCGCGCTCCAGCCGATCGCTTCGCGTCTGGTCAAGGAAATCGCAAGCTATGGCGGTGCCATTGACCGGTTCGTCAGCCCCGCGATTGCTGCCGATGTCATCGCACGGCTGAAAGAGCAGGGGGTTGTTCAGCGTCGGGTCACCGGCGCGGCCTGATCCCGCAGATACGGCGATGCGTTTCTTGCACTTCTTCCTCGGCCTTGCCGCACTTGCCGCTTGTCTTGCTCCGGCATCGCGTGCGGAACTCCCGCGACGTCAGGCTCCGGCCAAGGCGGCGCCGAGCATTGCGCCGCGGCCTGACATCAACGATCCGGAAAATCTCCTTCACCTTGATCTCTCGACTGGCGGCCGAGTGACCATCCTGCTCCGGCCTGACGCTGCACCTGCCCATGTCGAGCGGGTCAAGCTCTTGGTTAGGCGCGGCTTTTATGACGGCCTCATCTTCCACCGGGTGATCGAGGGCTTCATGGCCCAGACCGGCGACCCGCAGGGCACGGGCGAGGGCGGCTCGGACCTCCCCGACCTCAAGGCCGAGTTCAACAATCTCCCCCACATGCGCGGCGCAGTCTCGATGGCGCGCACCCAGGAGCCGGACAGTGCCAACAGCCAGTTCTTCATCACCTTCGCGCCTGTGCTCCGGCTTGACCGCCAATACACCGTGTTCGGGAGGGTGATCGCCGGCATGGAATGGGTGGACGCCATTCCGCGTGGAGAGCCGCCAGTAAACCCGGCGCGCATCCTTCAGGCCTCGATTGCCGCTGACAAGAAGCCGCCGCCAGTCTTCCCCAAGCCTGCGGCCTCCCTCCCGGCCGATCTCCCGCCTTCCACGCTTCCGCCGGCGCCTTCGCCGCGGCCCTGAGTCTCGTGGACGTCGCTGCCTTCGACTTCCATCTGCCCGAAGACCGGATCGCACTGCGCCCGGCCGAGCCACGGGATTCGGCCCGCCTGCTCCGCGTCACTCCCGTCACTCTCTCCGACCACCACGTGCGGGATCTTCCGGCGTTGCTTCGCCCCGGCGACGTGCTGGTGATGAACGACACGCGCGTCATCCCCGCCCAGCTGTCCGGCCGCAAGGGCGAGGCTGCGATCGATGTGACACTCCACCTGCGGCTCGGGCCTTGCGAATGGCGCGCCTTCGTCCGCAACGCCCGGCGCCTCAAAGTGGGGGACCGTGTGAACTTTGGCGCGAGCCTCGAAGGCGAAGTCGTGGAGAAGCTGGCCGAAGGCGAAGTGCACTGGCGCTTTGCAAGCCCGGACCCGCTTGAAGTCGCGCTTGAGAAGGCTGGTACCATGCCGCTCCCGCCCTACATTGCCCGCCGCCGCGCCATCGATGCAAGGGATCGCGCCGATTACCAGACCGTCTATGCCAAGACTGACGGCGCAGTCGCAGCCCCAACCGCTGGGCTTCACTTCACGCCCGAGCTCCTCGCCCGGCTCGACGCAGCTGGCGTTGCGCGCGAGACGGTGACGCTCCATGTCGGCGCCGGCACCTTCCTGCCGGTCAAGGCGACCCGCACTGAGGACCACCGGATGCACGCCGAATGGGGCACGGTTTCGCCCGAGGTGGCGGCCCGGCTCCGGGCGGCCCGCGCCGAAGGCCGGCGGATCCTCGCCGTCGGTACCACCTCATTGCGGCTCCTCGAAGCCTCCGGGCTCGAGGCCTTCACGGGCACGACCGACCTTTTCATCACACCAGGCTACCGCTTCCGGGCGATCGACGGCCTCATGACCAACTTCCACTTGCCGAAATCGACGCTTTTCATGCTGGTCTCGGCCCTCATGGGCCTCGAGCGGATGCGTGCGGCCTATGCCCACGCCATCGAGGCTGGCTACCGCTTCTACAGCTACGGCGACTCCTCCCTCTTGCTGCCCCATGGCTGAGGGGTTCCGCTTCACCCTCCACGCAACCGACGGCCGCGCGCGCACGGGTGTCATCGAAACGCCGCGCGGGGCCATCCGCACGCCCGCCTTCATGCCCGTGGGAACGGCGGCAACTGTCAAGGGCATGAAGCCGGCCGACGTGCGCGCGAGCGGTGCCGATATCCTCCTGGGGAACACCTATCATCTGATGCTGCGCCCCGGTGCGGAGCGGGTAGCGAGGCTCGGCGGGCTCCACCGCTTCATGAACTGGCCCTACCCCATCCTGACCGATTCCGGCGGCTACCAGGTCATGAGTCTCGGTGACCTCGTGAAAGTGCACGAAGAGGGAGTCGAGTTTCGCTCCCACCTCGATGGCTCCCGCCATTTCGTGAGCCCGGAGCGCGCCATTGCCATCCAGCGCCTGCTCGGCAGCGATATCCTCATGGCGTTCGACGAGTGCACGAAGCACCCGGCGACTTACGACGAGGCTGCCCGCTCGATGCATCTCTCCATGCGTTGGGCAGAGCGCTCGCGCACCGCCTTCCTCGAACCGTCGGGTCAAGGCTCAGCCTTGTTCGGGATCCAGCAGGGGGCGTTGTTCGCGGAGCTGAGGCGGGAGTCGGCCGAGCGGCTCGTGGAGCTGGGGTTTGAGGGCTATGCCATCGGTGGGCTGGCAGTGGGCGAGGGGCAGGAGGCGATGTTCGAGGTCTTGGATTACGCGCCTGACCAGCTGCCTGCCGACCGGCCGCGTTACCTCATGGGGGTGGGCAAGCCCGCCGATATCCTGGGCGCCGTGCTGCGCGGGGTCGACATGTTCGACTGCGTCCTCCCAACGCGTTCGGGCCGCACCGCCCAAGCCTTCACGCGCGAAGGCACGCTCAACCTCCGGAATGCCCGCTTTGCTGAAGACATGGGCCCCCTCGACTCGCGCTGCCCCTGCCCGGTGTGTGCCCGCTTTTCCCGCGCCTATCTCCACCACCTCTTCAAGGCGGGCGAGATGCTGGGCCCGATGCTGCTGACCGAGCATAATCTCTGGCACTATCAGCAGATGATGGACGGGATGCGGCAGGCCATCGCGGATGGCGCGGCCCAAGCGTTCGCGCGCACGTGGCTGGAGGTGCCCGAGACCCTGTCTTGATGTTGCGGCGGTGCCGCGAAAGCTGCGAGCCGGCGCCCTTGTCACAGTGCTTCCCTGACACAGTGTGGTCAAGGACGGCTGATAGTCGTAAGGGAATGAGGGGTGGCCGTCACGGTGGGGGCCAAGACCCCGGTGTCGAGCGAAGGTCAACAGTGGGTGATATGCAAGGCGATGTGATGGGAGCGTCGGCTTTTCGGGGCAAGGCGGGCTCAGGGGTGCGCGGTTGGTTTGCGGCGGGCATCGTGGGCGTCATGGTTTGCGGCACGGGAGCAACCGCAGCCACACCGCCGGCTGCCTTTGCCGAAGTTGCAGGCAGGGCGCGGATTGATAGCGCCGAGATTCTCCAGAGCGACAAGGTCGGTGGCGCTGGGGTGAATTTCACGCTTCCCCTCGACCTTGAGAAGAGATTGGTCGACACGACGGGGGGAGCGTTCGAGTCCTCCCTCGACTGGGAGGGGCGGGCAGCGCTCCTCTCCGGCCCGGTGCCGCTGACAGCACAGCTCTACACTCTCGCCTCGTCGATCGCCCCTCCAGGCGCCACCGAGGCGGTTGCGAGCGTCTCGGCCAGTGTTTCGTTTCTCGATCAGCTGCTTCTTGAACATGGGGGTGCTGGTCCAGCCGAGGGGCTGTTGACGCTTCGGTTTTCAGCGGATGCGCGTGTGGAGGTGGCGGGAACGCGCGGGCTGAACGGGAGTGGTCGGTTTTTCTTTTTCCTGCGCAGCCCGCGCTCTGATGCCTATGTCGAGATTGAGTCCCTGAGCGGCTTCGGCTTTGGCCATTTTGTGAGCTTCTTGCGGGACTCGCGTCGCTACTGGACGGAGATGGACTTCACTGGAGAGGGCCCGCCCGGGGGCCTTGTGTGGCTGAGCAACCGTCAGGAGCGGTTCGACCATCTCGCTGAGCTGGAATTTGCCGCCTACGGCTTTGACGTGGTCCTCCCCTTCGTGTTCGGCGAAGCGCTCGATTACAATTTTGGTACCATCTGCCAGTCTGTGGCAGTCACAACCGCACGGATGGAGCAGCCCTTCGCATGGGCAGGCTGCAAGGCAGCGAACAGTCTCCGCCTCCTTGGAGTGGCATCCGTGACCGACTTTGAGGGGCGGCGAATCCCTGACGTTCGCATCCAGTCTCTGTCCGGAATCCCCTATTCCTTCCTGCCAGGATCCATTCCGATCCCCGAGCCAGCGACCTGGATGATGCTGGTGGCGGGCTTCGGCCTTGCTGGTGCAGCGCTTCGGCGCCGGCGGCAGGTGCCAATCGAGCCTCTGAAGCGCTCGGCCGCCTAGCAGCGCTCAGGCCGGCGACTGAAGCGCGCGGACCTGCGCTGGCGTTGGCATGTGACGGCGAAGAAAGGTCCGCACGGTCTCGGCGCTTGCATCAGGCGCTTCCTCCTGCGGGATGTGACCGACGCCATCGAGGATGACGAGATCGGCATGGGGCAAGGCGGCCTTGAACCATGCCGCCGCGGCGGGCGGGAATAGCCGGTCTTCTCGGCCCCACAGGATGAGAACCGGAACCTCGCCAAGCGCCTTCAGCATATCGGCGCTGAAGGGTTCGCGCGGAGTTGCAAAGCGGACGATGGTTGCCTCACGGTTGCCGGGGTGGCGCAGCAGTTCCCAGTAGCGGTCAACCTTCTCGGGGCTTGCTGCGGATTTGATGCTCGTTGACTGGTCGAGCGAGCGCGCGATGAGTGATCGCGGCGTGATGTGCTCGGCGAGCGCCCTGACGCCCGGCACTGCGGCGATGCGGAAACCGAGTGGCCTCCTTCCTCCCGAGGCCAGTTGCGCTCCCGCTGAGTCGACAAGCACCAGAGCCGTCACTCGGTCCGGATGGGCAAGTGCATAGCGGATGGCAACAAGTCCGCCCATCGAGTTGCCGCCCACCGCCATCCGCTCGATGCCGAGCCTGGCGCGGACGTCTTCGACTGTTTTGGCCATGCAGGAGCCGGAATAGCAGCCCGATGGGATGGGGCCGGTGAGACCATGGCCCTGCAGGTCGAGGCTGATAATCCGCCAGTCGTTCGATAGCCGCTCGACCCAGGGTTCCCACGTGTGGAGCGAGGCGTTGGAGCCGTGGAGCAACAGCAGCACAGGGGCGTCGCGCGGGCCTTCGTCGCGCACATGGACTCGAAAGCCCGCCGCCACTTCGAGGAATTGCGAAGCCGGACTGCCATAGCGCGCCTGCAGGATCTCTGCCGGGACATCAGGTGTGCGCACAGCAAGGAACGCCAAGAGCAGCAGCCCCGCGACGACCGCGAGGCCAAGAAAGACCCGCTTCACCGCCGCGGCAATGCGACCGGAAGCCCGTCTTTCGGGCGCGGGATGGGCACCATCTGGAAGTCGGTGCGATAGCCTTCAGGGAAGACAATCCGCCGGTCCGAAAGCAGGCGGAACATGAAGGCCTTGGCCTGCATGTAGGCGAAGTGGAGCCCGAGGCACATGTGGGCCCCGCCGCCGAACGGCACCCAGGCATATTTGTGCCGGTTTGCCGACATTTGTGTCGTGAAGCGAAGCGGGTCAAACCGCTCAGGGTCAGGCCAGTGCTCCGGCATCATGTGGGTGTACATGGGGTTCACGCCTACGCCCGAGCCGGCAGGGATGCGATAGCCCATAAATTCGAAGTCTCGAAGCGCCCGGCGCGGGATCATCGGCACTGGTGGCACCAGCCGGAGCGCTTCCTTGAAGGCCATCTCAGTGAGCTCGAGCTCGCCAAGCGCGTCATGCGGCAGCCGCTCGCCATGCCGCGCCCGCACGCCATCCACCTCGTCGCGCAGCCGCTCCTGCCACTCGGGGTTGATGCCAAGGAAATAGACGAGGCTGGTCAAAGAGGAGGTGAGGGTATCATGCGCCGCCATCATCAGGAAGTTCATGTGATCGATGATTTCCTGATCAGTCAGCTTCTTGCCATGCTCGTCCTCGGCGTTACAGATCTGGGTGAAGATGTCGTCGGCGGTCGTGCCCCGCCGCTTGGGGATCTCGCGGGCGAAATAGGCGGACATAAACTCCCTGCCCTTCACACCGCGGCGCATCTGGGTGAATGGGAGCGGCTTCCTGACGACCGCAACCGCTGCCAGCACCATGTTCATGAAGGCCCGGTTGATTTCGCGCGCCTGCGGGCCCCAAGGCACGCCGAGGAAGGAACCGGCCGCGAGATCGAGCGTCAGATCCTTGATTGCCGGGTAGAATTTCATTGTTTCGCCAGCCGGCCAGCGGGCAACGGTGCGGTCGATTCCTTCGGTGAGCCCATCGAGATAGGCCTTCATGGGCGCCGGCTTGAAGGCGACCGAAAGCGTCTTCCTGTGCAGCCGGTGGTGCTCGAAATCCATCAGCATCAGGCCATTGGGAAAGAGCTTGTCGAGCACCGGGTCCCAGCCGAGCTTGGAGGAGAAAATCCGGTCCTTGTTGAAAAGGACCAGCTCATTGGCTTCTGGCCCCAGCAGAGTCACACCCCAGCCGAAATGGTCCTGCCGGCGGAATATTGGCCCATAGGCTGCAGCCAGACGCGCCACCGTTCCCCTCGGATCCTTCAGGAACTGGAGGGTCCGCAAGGTCCGCGATCTGGCCGGCAGCGGGCCAGGCACATGCTGGAGCTGCTCGAAGGTGACGGGTGCGAGCGCCGGGTAAAGCTCCTCGGCACGGACCGGGACGTTCATGCGACAGGCCTTCCGAAAAGTGCGGAGCAGCTATACGCAAAGGCTGCGCGGGCTGCAATGCGGCGATGCCGGCTTGCATGACCCGCCGGAACGGACTAGTTGCGAGTGGTTCTCAGAAAAGGCCTTCCATGTCTGACATCCCCATTGCCCGCCGAACCTTCGTCGCCGCGGCCGCAGCCTCCACGCTCGCGCCCGCCCTCGTTTGCGCACAGGCCCGCCCGCTCGTCTTTGCCTTCCAGCCCCAGAAAGACCCGGCCGGGATCCGCAAGGCCGCCGATGAGATGACGGCGGCTCTGACCGAACGGCTCGGCCGGCCAGTCGAGGTGATGGTCCCGCTTGCCTATGCAGCGTCGGTGCAGGCGCTGGTCTCACGGCGCGCCGACATTGCCTGGCTTTCCTCGTTGCCGTTTTTGCTGGCGAGGCGGGATGGCGGGGCGAAGCTTATCCTGGCGGAAGTGCGCACCGATACGCAGGGCCGCGCCCGGACCGACTATGACAGCGTGTTCGTCGTTCCGAAGGACAGCATCTTGCAGAACTTCGCTGACATCAAACGGAACGCCAGAAATCTCAGGATCATATTCACGTCGAGCACGTCCACTTCCGGTTTTGTCTTTCCCTATGACCGGATGATCGCCGAGGGGATGCTGAAGCCGAAACAGCCGCCCGAGGCCGCCTTCCGCTCGGTCGCCTACGCCGGCGGCTATACCCAGGCACTCGAGCAGCTTCTTGCCGGCCGGGGTGATGTCTGCGCCGTCTCCGACTATACGGTCGAGGGGCCCAAGCGGGCGGTCTATCTTCCTGAGGCGAAGCAAGCGCAGTTGCGGATTGTGGCGCGCACGCCGGGCGTTCCTACCCACTGTGTCGCCGTCTCTTCTGGTCTCTCTCCTGCTGAGGCGAAGGCAGTGCAGGCGGCGCTCCTTGACATGACGAAGACGAATCCGGCGCTTTTGTCCGACGTCTACGGCGCCTCGGGGCTGCGCGTGGTCGACGAGAACCGCCATGTCGCCACGACCGTACGGGCGATCGAGCGGACCGGGCTTCCGATCGCGGGGCTGGTCCGATAATGGCGCCGCTTGCCATCCGGGCCCGCGGGCTCACCCTCGACTATCGGGGGAGCAGTGAGATCGTGCGTGCGCTCGCCGCGGTCGATCTTGACGTGCCGCAGGGTGCCCATGTCGCGCTCATCGGCCCGTCTGGCTCCGGCAAATCCTCGCTCGTTGCCGTGCTCGCCGGCCGGCTCGCTCCCTCCGCCGGCCGAGTCGAGATCGGTGGAAGGGTCGCGCGGATCCACCAGGACTTGCGGCTTGTCCCCAGCGCCTCGGCGCTTCGCAACGTGCTGCACGGCTGTCTTGCCCGCGTCTCCCTCGCAAAGTCGCTGCGCTTTCCCTCGGCAGAGCGGCAGCGCGCGGAAGACTTGCTGCGCCGAGTCGGGCTTGGCCACCGCTTGCACGCGCCGGTCAAGACCCTCTCCGGCGGCGAGGCGCAGCGGGTCGCAATTGCCCGGGCTCTCATGCAGGATCCAGACATCCTGCTCGCCGACGAGCCGGTTGCGAGCCTTGATCCCGCTAATGCCGCTGCCATCATGGCGCTCTTGGACGAGCTTCGCCGCGAGCGCGGCCTGACCCTTGTCACCGTGCTCCATGACGTGGCGCTGGCGCAGGCCCATGCCGATACCATCGTTCGTCTCCAGTCCGGCCATGTGCTGGCAACCACGCCCGGCGCGGGACAGGCTGCGCTGGCCCCCCCGCTGCCGGCCGCGAGCCTCCCACCCAGGCTTCCGCCCAACGCCACCTTTCTTGCGCTTACGGCTGCGGCAGTCGCTCTTTCGTGGGGGGTGATGGCGGGCGCGCCTGCAACCTTCGACGGCGCCTTCGCGGAGGCGCTCAAGTTCCTTGCTCGCTTGGTGCCGACGCCTGCCCAGCTTGGCGAAATCCCCTGGGCTGAGCTCGGCCGGTCGCTCGTCGATACGCTGCGCATGGCTGTGCTCGGCACCGTGCTTGCAACCGTCTTCGCTTTGCCACTTGCCGCCCTCGCCGCCCGGAACATCGTGCCGCCGTGGCTCGGCTGGCCGGTCCGCGCGGCGCTCAACCTGTGGCGCTCGGTGCCCTCGATTGTCTGGGCGCTCTTGTTTGTTGCTGCCGTGGGGCTTGGCGCGATGGCTGGCGTGCTCGGCCTTGTCGCCTATTCGGTCGGCTACTTGACCAAATTCTTCTATGAGGCGTTCGAGGGCGCCGAGACCTCTGCCGCCGGAGCGCTCGCCGAACTCGGCGCCTCCGGCCCCAAGCGCTTCGTCCACGCGGTCTGGCCGGTTGCGCTCCCCGCCCTTGCCGGTGCCATTCTCTTCATGCTCGAATATAATGTGCGCGCCGCCTCAGTCCTCGGCATCGTCGGCGCCGGCGGGATCGGCCATGACCTGAAGCTTGCCGTCGACTGGTCCAACTGGCACGTGGTGGGCGCCATCCTTGCCCTCCTTGCGCTCGCGGTCATCGCGGTGGACGCCTTCAGCGCCTGGGCCCGGGCCCGGATCGGCTAGGCGGCTTCGGCTGGGCGGCGGCGGCGTGCTTCGGCGAGTTCCTCGGCGAGCAGGAAGGCGAGCTCGAGCGCCTGGCTGGCGTTGAGCCTCGGGTCGCAGTGGGTGTGGTAGCGGTCGGCGAGCGCCTCGTCGGTGACGGCAATCGCACCACCCGTGCACTCGGTGACATTCTGCCCCGTCATCTCGATGTGGATTCCACCCGGATGGCTGCCTTCGGCGCGATGGACGGCGAACACTTGCCGCACTTCGGCGAGGATCCGCTCAAATGGCCGGGTCTTCAGGCCCGAGGCGCTCTTGATGGTATTGCCGTGCATCGGGTCGCACGACCACACAACATGCCGGCCCTCGCGCATCACCGCCCGGACGAGGGCAGGGAGATGGGCTTCCACCCGGTCGGCGCCAAAGCGGCTGATGAGGGTGAGGCGGCCAGGCTCGTTTGCGGGATTGAGCGTGTCGATCAAGCGCAGCAGCTCGTCGGGAGTGAGACTGGGGCCACACTTGATGCCGATCGGGTTCACCACGCCGCGCAGGAACTCGACATGGGCAGAGCCGAGGAAGCGAGTCCGGTCGCCGATCCAGAGAAAATGGGCAGACGTGTCCACCCAGTCTCCAGTCAGGCTATCCTGCCGGGTCATCGCTTCCTCATAGCCAAGCAGAAGCGCCTCATGGCTGGTGTAGAATTCCGTACCCTTCAATTGTGGCACGGTGTCGGGCGAGATGCCGCAAGCTTCCATGAAGGCGAGCGCTTCGCCGATCCGGGCGGCGACTTCCGCATAGCGTTCGGCCCAGGGCGAGCGGGCCATGAAGTCAAGCGTCCACTTGTGGACCTGGTGGAGGTTCGCGTAGCCGCCAGTTGCGAAGGCCCTGAGCAGGTTGAGCGTGGCGGCTGCCTGCATGTAGGCGCGCTTCTGCCGCTCCGGGTCGGGCAGGCGGGCATCTGGCGTAAAGCCAATGTCATTGACAATGTCGCCGCGATAGGAGGGCAGCGCCACCCCATTCTGCTCTTCCATGTCAGCGGAGCGCGGCTTGGCAAACTGGCCGGCCATGCGCCCCACTTTCACGACCGGCATATGGCTCGCAAAGGTCAATGTCACTGCCATCTGCAGGAGCACCCGGAAGGTGTCGCGGATGGTGTTCGGGTGGAACTCAGCGAAGCTCTCGGCGCAATCCCCGCCCTGGAGCAGGAAGGCGCGACCGGCGACCACCTCGGCAAGACGGGCCTTGAGATCGCGCGCTTCCCCAGCGAAGACGAGGGGCGGATAGCTGCGCATTTCTGCCTCGACGGCGGCAGCACGCGCTGGGTCGGGCCAGACCGGCAGCTGCCGCGCCTCGGCACTGCGCCAGGAATCGGGGCGCCACCCAGAGGGAGTCCAGCGGGTCATCAGATTTGCCCATGCACCTGAAGGCGGCTGGGAGGCAAGCCTCAGGCCGGAATCCAGTTGCCGTGAAAACCAGGCGGGATCCGCCGGGGAATGCGCACCTCGGCGACTGGCGGCGCTGTCACATCGGCAGCATCGAGGATCATGAGCGCGCTTCGCGCCTCGGCTGGCCAGGCGACGAAGCCCAGCAGCCAGCCATCACGCTCGCCTGGGCCACGGGGCACATGGACAAACTCCCCCACCATTGCGCCGGGGCCAAAATCATGGATGGCGGTGGTTCCGGCGGCGACGTCATGGGCAAGGAGCCGCGAAGTCGCGACTACGGACGCAAGATCGATTTCGGCCGTATAGACATGGGCGTGCTGCCGCCCGGTCCGCCGCTCGTCGATCCGCGGGAACTCCTGCGGCCGGTCGTCGAGGACTCTTCGCGCGACGGACCCTGCGGCCGGGTCGATGGTCCAGCGCTCAAACGTGATCTGCTCTGCATCGGGGCCGGAGGTGGACGTCGCGAACATGCTGTCATGGACCACGAGGTCGCAGATGATGGTGCCGTCGCTTGCTTCGAACGCATTGGCGGGGTGGAAGACGTAGCAGGGATCAACAGCGCACCAGCGGATGCTCGCGCCTGGCGCCTCGAGCCCGAGCACACCGACCCGGCTGGCATGCTTCGGGTTCCAGGCCAGGGGGAAGCGATAGCCCTTGAGATAGCGGTCGAGCGCGAAAGTGACGGGCAGGTCGAAGACGAGGATGTGCTTGTCCGTGATGGCGCAGTCGTGGATTGAGGGTCCGTCGGTGACTGCGATCTCCTCAGCCCGCTCGACCCGGGCGTCAGGCGAGAGCACAACGTGCCAGACCCGGCCGTTGGGCGCACCCTCGTAGCAGATGGCGTGGTGCTTCCCCGTTTCCGGGTCGCGATGCGGGTGCGCAGAGAAGGGCGTGGTGAGCGTGCCGTCGAAGGGGTTGTGGGCGAGCGTTGCAAGGTCCGGCCCGAGCTCGACGGGATGCCCGGCTGCCTCGACGATGGCGAAGGTCCGGCCGCCGAGGGCAACGACATTGGTGTTGGCGACATCGCTTCGCGGGTGGCGCGGCCCGGGTGCCGGTGCCTCGCCGAGCGCCTGTGAAACCTCGGTCGAGCGGACCCAGCGGTTGCGGTACCAGAGCGCCTTGCCCTCCTTGAGGCGAACGCCGTGAACCATGCCCTGTCCCAAGAACCAGTGGTGGCTCGGCTGGTGCTCGGTGCCGAGCGGATTGGCGCCATTGCGCGCATAAAGGCCATCGAGCGCTTCCGGAATGCACCCGCGCACCTCGAGTGCCGTCAGCGTCACCTCGTCCTTGAGCGGTGCGAACACCCCGTTCATCCAGGGGTTGGGCACGCGGCGCATCCGGCCTCGGTTGAACCCGGCAAGTGCGGCAAGCCCCGTTCCCACCGCGCCACGAATGGCGGTCTCCACTGCGCTTGCCATCGCTGTTCCTCCCGAGCGCGAGCCTAGCCGGTTTCGCGCATCAGGACCAGCTCCTCGGCCATGGTCGGGTGGAGCGCAACGGTCGAGTCGAGCTGTGCCTTGGTGAGCCCGGCACGGATGGCAATGGCGAGCACCTGGAGGATTTCTGGCGCTTCAGGCCCGATCATGTGGGCGCCGACCAGCCGGTCAGTCGAAGCATCGACGACGAGCTTGTAGAGCGCGCGTTCGTCGCGACCGGCGAGCACATGCTGCATCGGCCGGAAATCGGCGGTGAAGATGCGCACACCACCGAGCCGCTCGCGGGCCTCGGGCTCGGTCAGCCCGACCGAGGCGATCGGTGGGTGGCTGAACACGGCAGACGGCACATGGGTGTAATCGACCTTCCAGTTCCTGCCACCGAAGAGCCGGTCGGCCAGGGCATGGCCTTCACGGATGGCAATGGGGGTCAACTGCATCCGGTCGGTCACGTCGCCCACCGCGTGGAGCCAGGGCAGGCTTGTGGTGTTCGCGCTGTCGACTGCGATCTCGCCACGGTTGCGCCTCTCCACGCCGAGTTCCTCGAGCCCCAGGCCGTCAGCGTTTGGGATGCGCCCCACCGCCCACAGCAGCACATCCGCTTCGACGTCTGGGCCGGAGGAGAGCAAAATCCTCAAGGTGCCATCTGCCTGCTTCACGACCGCTTTCGGTTGGCAGTTGAGACGGATGTCGAGATGCTTCTGCATCATGATCTGGAGGAGGCGATCAGCAAGGGCCGGCTCCCAGCCCTTCAGCAGCCGGTTGCTGCGCACAATCTGCGTTACCTGGCTTCCAAGCTGATGGAAGATCCCAGCAAACTCATTGGCGATATAGCCCCCGCCGACGATCGCAATCCGCTCAGGCAGGTGCTCGAGATGGAACACCTCGTTCGAGGTAATGCCAAGCTCGGCACCAGGGATATCGGCTGGCAGCTGCGGGTGGGCGCCAGTTGCGACTAGGACATGACGTGCTGTGAGTTCGCGGTTGCCGACGCGCACACGGTTGGGGCCGGCAAGCACGGCGCGGGCATGGAAGGTCTCGACGCCATGGCTGTCGAGCGTCGCCTGGTAGGCCCGGTTGAGGCGATCGACTTCGGCGAGCACATTGTCGCGCAAGTTCTGCCAGTCGAAGCTTCGCGCACCCAGCGTCCAGCCGAAGCGGGTGGCGTCTTCGAGATCCTCGGCGAAATGGGCGCCGAAAACGAGCAGCTTCTTCGGCACGCAGCCGCGGATGACGCAGGTGCCCCCCACCCGGTGCTCCTCGGCGATTGCGACCTTCGCGCCGTGGCTTGCGGCGACTCGCGCCGAGCGCACTCCGCCTGAGCCAGCGCCGATGACGAAATAGTCGAAGTCGTGATGCAAGGACGCAAGCTTACTCAACCGTTACCGACTTGGCGAGATTGCGTGGCTGGTCGACATCCGTCCCCTTGGCGACCGCCACATGGTAGGCGAGCAGCTGCACCGGGACGGCATAGACCAACGGCGCAATCAGAGGATGCGTGGTCGGCATCTCGAGCGTTGCCATCAGCCCTGCACCGGCTGCGCGCACGCCCTCGCGGTCGGAGATGAGAATGACCTTGCCGCCACGCGCGCGCACCTCCTGCATATTGGAGACGGTCTTCTCGAACAGCGGCCCCGAAGGCGCCAGCACGATCACCGGCACCGCCTCGTCGATGAGGGCGATAGGCCCATGCTTCATTTCACCGGCAGCATATCCCTCGGCGTGGATATAGCTGATTTCCTTGAGCTTCAACGCACCTTCAAGGGCCATCGGATAGTCTGGCCCGCGCCCCAGATAGAGGACATCGCGGGCCGGGGCGATAAGCGGGGCCAAGGCAGCGATCTCAGGGTCGAGCGCAAGAGCCGCGTTCATTGCCGCTGGCGCTTCGGCAAGATGGTGGACGATGTCCCGCTCTTGACCGCTGGTCAGGCTGCCGCGGGCGCGCGCCAGGTTGGCGGCGAGGGCAGCGAGGACAGCAAGCTGGCAGGTGAAGGCCTTGGTCGAGGCAACACCGATCTCGGGTCCAGCGTGGGTTGGAAGAAGAATGTCAGCCTCGCGCGCCATCGAACTCGTCGGCACATTGACGACCGCGGCAATCGTCTGGCCTTCGGCTCTGGCGTGGCGAAGGGCGGCGAGTGTGTCTGCGGTCTCGCCCGACTGGCTGATGAAGAGTGCAAGGCCGCCAGGTTCGAGGACGGGTTCGCGGTAGCGGAACTCTGAGGCAACATCGATGTCCACAGCCACGCGCGCAAAACGCTCAAGCCAGTAGCGCGCCACCATGCCAGCGTAGAAGCTGGTGCCGCAGGCAACGATTGTGACGCGCCGCACATCCTCGAGCCGCGCATCGGGAATGGGGAGCGCGACCTGGCCGTCGAGCGGCTTCAGATAGGATTGCAGCGTCTGGGCCACGACCAGGGGCTGCTCGTGGATCTCCTTTAGCATGAAGTGGCGATAATTGCCTTTCTCAACCAGTGCGCCGGTCAGGCCGGAGCGCTGGCGTGGCCGACTGACCGGACGATTTTCGCGGTCGAAAATCGTAACGGAATCGCGCCGCAGCACCACCCAGTCGCCGTCCTCGAGATAGCTGATGTCTTGTGTAAGATCGGCAAGCGCGAGCGCATCCGAGCCGAGATAGGCCTCGCCGTCGCCAAAGCCGACGGTGAGCGGCGCCCCGAGCCGGGCCCCGATCAGGAGATCGGGCTCGCTGCGGAACAGGAGCGCGAGCGCAAAGGCACCATGCAACTTCGGCAAGATGGCCTTCACGGCCTCGATAGGGGCATGCCCCTGCTCCATCTCGCGGGCGACGAGATGGGCGATCACTTCGCTGTCGGTTTCGGACGTGAAGACCCGGCCCTCCGCCTCGAGCGCCTCCCGCAGGGGCCGGAAATTCTCGATGATTCCGTTGTGAACGACGGCAACGTCACCGACGATATGGGGGTGGGCGTTGGCTTCGCTCGGCCGGCCATGGGTCGCCCAACGGGTGTGCGCGATTCCCGAGGTGCCATGCGCTGGCTCGGCGGCGAGGCGCGCATCGAGATTGGCAAGCTTGCCTTCAGCCCGGCGGCGCACGAACCCGCCATCGCCGATGAGGCAGATCCCGGCCGAATCATAGCCGCGATACTCGAGCCTGCGCAGGCCCGCGACCAGCCGGCCAGCGACGTCGCCGCGGCCGAGAATTCCAACTATTCCACACATGCGAACGGAGCCTTTCAGGACAGCTCAGAGGACAGGCAATGGCCCGGCTTGCGCGCCGGGAAATCGCGGGGGTCGCAGGTGACGAGAAGGCAGCCGCACGCCGGCGCCGAGGCGGGGAGGATGGCATCGGGTAAGCGCTGGATGCTCTGCGGGCAGCGCATCGCGGCCGCCAATCGCCCGACCTCGTCGCTCACTTGGTCGATCGAGTCGATCAAGACATGGGGCAAGGCGATCCTCGACACCCCTCCCGTTATCGACTGCAGCCATGATCTCAACCCAGCTGGTTCGGCCAAGCCATCGCCGGCGCGCCCAGCGCTGCTTGATGCGACTGGCTTCGACACCACAGCTGATCAGCAAGTTGGTTTCGAAGGTGGCACCGCGCACGGGGCCCCTTTCTGCCTGGTCTTGTCGCAGTCCCGGTTGCAATGCCACTGGTCCTCAAAGCCGAGGGCATCGCCGATGTCGGGGCGATGTCCTTGCGGACTTGCATTGCGCGCAGCTTGCCGGACCCGCGCGCCAGCGCATGGCACCTGGCCAGTTTCTGGTCAGAAAGGTTGATACATGTTCGCATGACAGCTCGATATGATGTCGTGACAACCGTTCACGTTTTTCGGCCTTGTCCCTCGCGGAACCGCTTTGCCCAGCCGGCGTGGCCTTCCTGGCGCCCGCGGGCTATGGCAAGGGAGTCGGCTGCGACATCGCGAGTGATAACCGATCCGGCGCCAACGATGGCCCGCTCTCCGATTGCAACTGGCGCCACCAGTGAGCTGTTCGACCCGATGAAGGCGCCAGCGCCAATCGCCGTCTGATGCTTGGCGAAACCATCATAATTGCAAGTGATGGTGCCAGCGCCGATGTTCGCACCTGCCCCCACTTCGGCATCGCCGAGATAGGTGAGATGATTGGCCTTGGCCCCCGCGCCCAGCCGTGCCTTCTTCGTCTCGACGAAATTGCCGACCTTCGCACCCGCCTCGAGCTCGGTGCCCGGCCGCAATCGGGCAAAGGGCCCGACGGCCGAATCGTCGCCGAGCGTCGCGCCTTCAAGATGGGAGTGAGCGTGCACCACCACCCGGTCGCCGAGCGTCACTCCGGGGCCGAACACGACGAAGGGCTCGACCACGCAGTCCCGGCCGAAGCGCGTATCGTGGGCAAGAAAAACCGTCTCCGGCGCAACCAGAGTCGTTCCCGCCTCCATCACCTCGCGCCGGCGCCGGGCCTGGAACGCCGCTTCGGCCCGGGCGAGGTCAGCGCGGCTGTTCACTCCCAGAAGCTCCTCTTCGGCCGCCTCGATGACGGTTGCCTGAAGCCCTTCCGCTTTCGCAAGCATGACGATATCCGGCAGATAATATTCGCCTGCTGCATTCGCATTGCCGACGTGCTTTAGCAGTCGCCAGAGAAGTTCTCCGGCAACAGCCATCATGCCCGCGTTGCACAGCGGTACCGCCAGCTCCTCCGGGAGCGCATCGCGGGCCTCGACCATTTTTGTGATTCGCCCGCCCGCATCTGCAAGGATTCGGCCATAGGCGCCCGGATCCGCTGGCCGGAACCCGAGCACCGCGATCGGCACTTCGGCTGAGACAGCAGCAAGCAGCGCCTTCAGCGTGGCTGCCCCGACAAGCGGCACATCGCCGAACAGGATGAGGACTGGACCGGTGTGGCCTGCAAGCTCAGCTTCCGCTTGCAGCACGGCATGGGCAGTGCCAAGCTGCGGCTCCTGCACAGCGATTGCAGCTCCGAGCGGTGCGACTGCGGCTTCGACCTGTGCGGCCCGGTCGCCCACCACTACAACCACCTGCGCTGGACTGAGGGTGGCGACTGTGTCGAACAGGTGGAGGAGCATCGGCCTTCCGCCGATCGGGTGCAGCACCTTGTGGGTGTCGGAACGCATCCGCGTGCCCTTGCCTGCAGCGAGGATGATGACGGCAGGGGCTTGGCCGGATGCGGACATGGGAGGCGCCCTGCCACAGCCAGCAGCGGACTTCCACTCGCGAAGGCTTCCTTTGGCGGGGCTTTCCTTTGCGCTGCCCCTCCGGCACGTGCTCGCCATGACTCCTGCTCCCACGCTCGCCTTCGATCTCGACGGGACCTTGGTTGACACTGCCCCCGATCTCACCGCAGCGCTGAACCACGCGCTCGCCATGCTTGGCCGACCACCGGTTCCACCCGAATCGGTCCGGACCATGGTCGGCCAGGGTGCCCGTCGCCTGCTTGAGCGGGGACTGGCTGCAACTGGCCCGGAGGAGGCCGTCCCGGCCCTCATCGAAGCCGGACTTGCCCACTTTCTTGCCCACTATCGCGCCAATATCGCAGCCAGAAGTCGGCCATTTCCCGGTGCCGACGACGCTCTGGATTGGCTTGCTGCGCGCGGCATCGGCCTTGCGATCTGCACCAACAAGCCTGAGGCCCTGACTCATGCCCTCCTCGAGGCATTGGGATGGCACGGCCGCTTTGCCGCGATCTTGGGCGCCGACTCCCGACCATGGAAGAAACCTGATCCCCGCCACCTCCTCGACACCATCGCAGCAGCCGGAGGCGCCGCGGCGACCTCTGCCTATGTGGGTGACTCTCCGACCGATGCTGCGACAGCCGCGGCCGCGGCCGTGCCTTTCATTTTCGTCACGCACGGCTACTGCGAGGCAGCTCCAGCGACCTTGTCAGCTCAAGCTCGCATCGACCATTTCAGCGAGCTCGCCGCAGCGCTGGAGAAGGTTCAACCTGCATTCAGTGCTGCTGCGAAAGGCCCGTTGCGATGATGCCGATCTCTTTCCGGCTGGGCATTCGTCTTGCCCTGGCGGCTGTTGCCGTCATACCGCTTGCCCTCGAAGCTGTGCCTGCGCATGCAGCCACGTCCATGGGCGATGTCTCGCGTGCCCTGGCGGCGACGCGCACCATGACAGCGCGCTTCCGCCAGATCGCGCAGGATGGAAGCGTCGTAACTGGCACGATGACGCTGAAACGCCCGGGGCGGATTCGGTTTGATTATGGGCCCGGAGCCACGTTTCTTGTCGTCGCCGACGGCCAGCGCCTCTCCTTCGTCGACTATGAAGTGGCCCAGGTCTCGCAATGGCCGATCCGCCAGACACCGCTTGGCGTGCTGCTGGACCCCGAGGCGGATTTGTCCCGAGTCGCACGGATCCTGCCTGAAGCTCACTCCTCGCAGCATGGCACAATCACGGTCGAAGCGCAGGATCCGCAGCGACCTGACCTCGGTCGGATCCGATTCTTCCTCGTTCCCGACTCGGCTGCACCAGGCGGCCTGCGGCTCAACGGCTGGCGCGTGATCGACGGCCAGAACAACCTTACGCAAGTGGAACTCTCTGATTTCCGGTGGAATGTGACAGTGTCCGAGTCGCTCTTCCGGTTCCGCGATCCACGCCGCCGGTCAATTCGCCCGGGCAGCTGAGAAGCGCAGGCGCGATGTGGATTGCGCCGATTCGGAGGTTGCAGCAGAACAAGGCTTGATTGGATGAACCCTTTCGGGCAATCTTCCTTCGTTCACCCTTGAGAAAGGCTCCTGCCTTTATAGAGGGGAACAGGAGAGATGCTGCCGGGATTTGCCCCCTGTTGCCCGGCCCTGCGCTCTCCCTTGCGTGACGAACGCATAAACGGCCCCTGCTCCACGCCCCCGGAGTAGGGGCCAATGCGTTGATCGCCATGTCGGCCCGCTGCCGAATTTGCTTGGCTTTCCATCCAACCGGCCCGGGACGGTGGTCCTCGCATCTTCGCTTCTGGCATTGATGCTGCGCCACCTTGCGCTGCTCGGCCTCGGGCTCCAAGGAAGGCCAATGCCCCTCACGCTTGCGAGTTTCAACATCAACAGCGTTCGCGCGCGTCCGCATATCGTGGAGACCCTGCTCGCACGCCAGCCAATCGACATCCTCTGCCTCCAGGAAACCAAGTGTGCAGATGGCGAATTCCCGCGCGACCTGTTCGCTCGGCTCGGCCTTCCCCATCTCCACCTTCACGGGCAGCGGATGCACCATGGCGTTGCCATTGCCTCGCGGATGCCGCTTGCCGAAGTCGCCCGGCATGACTGGCAGGCGAACGGCGAGGCCCGGCATATTGCGGTGCGGCTGCCTTCGGGGATCCTGCTCCACAATGTGTATGTCCCGGCCGGCGGGGATATTCCCGATCGCAGCGTCAACCCGAAGTTTGGCCAGAAGCTCGACTATCTCGCCCGCATGACCGACTGGTCTGGCGCCAGCCGCGAGCCGGCGATTCTGGTCGGCGACTTGAACATCGCTCCGCTCCCGGAGGATGTCTGGGATCACGACGCCCTCCTGGATGTGGTCTCGCACACGCCAGTCGAGGTCGAAGCGCTTGGCCATTTCCAGAAAAGCCATGGCTGGGTCGATCTCGGCCGCCATTTCGTGCCTCCGCCCGAGCGATTGTATAGCTGGTGGAGCTATCGCGCCCGCGACTGGGCCGCTTCCGACCGGGGGCGAAGGCTTGACCACATCTGGTGCTCGCCAGAGCTTGCAGCGACGGCGCGCAGCGTTGCAACCCTGCGGGAAGCCCGCGGTTGGCCGCGCCCTTCCGACCATGTGCCGCTTGTCGCCATCTTCGACTTGTGAACGCTGATCTTGCCCTCGCTCGTGCTGTCGATGACCTGCGCCGCGGCCTTGCCATCCGCGTGACCGATGGCGACGCTGCGCTTCATGTCTTGGCGGCAGAACTTGCCCAGCCTGAGACTCTGGCCGCACTCGAGGTTGAGGCGCGAGCTGATCTCCTGCTCACACCTGAGCGTGCTGCCACCCTCCACATCACCAATCAGCGCGCCGCAGCCGGCGCCCGCGCTGTCTTCGTCACTCGGATGCCTTGGCATGACCTCGTTGCCAGTATCGCAACTGCCGACCCTGCAGACGATCTCGCCGTGCCGTTCAAGGGCCCGTTTCCCACGCGCGCGCCGGGCCGCCATGGCCGCGCTGGGGAGGCCGCGCTCGCCCTTCTGAAGCGGGCTGCCCTGCTGCCTGCGGCGTTCGTTGTCGCCGATTGCGCACCTGCGCCCGACATGCTCGTAGCCGATGCGGCTGCCGCGCTTGCCTGGCGCCGCGCCCCTCGCCTCCGGGTCGTCAGCCGCGCCCGGCTGCCGCTTGCCGGAGCCGAGGATTGTCAAGTCGTCGCTTTCCGCCCGGATGATGGAGGCCCTGAGCACCTCGCCCTCGTCATTGGCGCCATAGGGGACGTCCCGCTGGTGCGACTACACAGCGCTTGCTTGACCGGCGATGTGCTCGGCAGCCTCAAGTGTGACTGCGGTTTCCAGTTGCGGGCGGCAGTGGCTGCCATCGCGGCCGAGGGCGGCATTCTCCTCTATCTCCAGCAGGAGGGTCGCGGCATCGGCCTTATGAACAAGCTCCGCGCCTACGCCCTGCAAGACCAGGGGTTTGACACGGTCGATGCCAATCTGCGGCTGGGGTTCGAGGCGGAAGAGCGCGATTTCGACCTCGCCTCCGCCATGCTCTGCGCGCTCGGCGTTGCCAGAATCCGCCTGCTCACCAACAATCCCGCGAAGACCGACGCCATGGAAGCACAGGGAATCGCGATTGCCGAACGGGTTCCCCTTGTGCTGCCCGCCAACCCGCACAATGCCGCCTATCTTGCAACCAAGCGCAAACGGCAGGGGCATCAGCTGTGATCCGGGCCGGCGACGGCTGGATCGACGCCTTCGGGCAACGCGTCTGTGCTGCAATCGGACGGAGCGGATGGGTGCCAGCAGACCGAAAGCGCGAGGGCGACGGTGCAACTCCGGCTGCCGCCATGCCAGTGCGCGCGGCGCTCCTTCGGCCAGACCGGGATCTTGTTCCGCCGCCGCAGCTTCCTTGGCGCTGGCTGCGGCCGGCCGACGGCTGGAGCGACGACCCAGCCGACCCGGCTTACAACCAGCCAGTCCTTCACCCGCACCCCTTCTCGGCCGAGCGTTTGTGGCGCGATGATGAACTCTACGATGTCATCCTCGTCCTCGGCTGGAACGACCGACCGGTCGTGCCTGGCCGCGGCAGCGCGATCTTCTGGCACGTGGCGCACCCCGATTTCCGGCCGACAGAAGGCTGTCTTGCAACCGAACGGTCGGTCCTCCTCCATTGGCTGCCGCGCCTGTCTGCCGGCATGCTCGTCGCGCCAGCTGCCTGACGCATGATGGCCGAGATGGCCAGGGAAGAGGGCGGGTCACCCGCCGGTCTCTCGTCGGCGGCGTTGGCTTCGGGCTGTCTTCCGGCCTCGTGTTGCGGCGGGCAACCGCCGGTGAGCGTCCAGTCCTCGTCATCGGCGCCGGGGCCGCGGGGGGCGCCGCCGCCCGGATGCTCATGGCAGCCGGCCGACCGTCGAGCGCTCTGCGGCGCCAACTGGAAGGACCGGCTGCAGTTTGTTGGCAAGGCCCGCTCGGAGCGGTTTCCCGGGATGGTCCACGGCGCGCTTCTGTCCACAGTCGCAGCGGCACGGGCGCTCACCTGACGGCGGGTCTCGCCGGTTGCGCTGCCGCCCCCCACCCGCTATCGGCCCCATCGCGCTGCACCCGTAGCTCAGCTGGATAGAGTGCTGCCCTCCGAAGGCAGAGGTCAGAGGTTCGAATCCTCTCGGGTGCGCCATTTCCGGGCAAATGTGGGCACTGGGGCGCTGGGCGTTTCTGCCGCGCGTGCGATGGCGAGTTCGAGGTCCGGCTTGGCACCACGGATGATGAGGCCCTGGTTCGACAGGCGCACCTCGCTCACCAGCATGTGGAGATAGCCCTGCCGCAGGTGGGGATCGGGGCCACGAAGCGCGTCGCGCATCATGGCCGAAAAGCGCTCGATCACCTCCGGCGTGATCTCCCGGTCGCGCTTCGCCATGCCGGCCGCTTCCAGCGTGCTC
>NZ_JBRCLD010000053.1:0-64249 GCF_053487655.1 Thermaurantiacus sp.
CTATTGTCATGCATCCAAGATGAATATCAGCTCCGCAAATGGCTATGTTTGGGGGATGTTTTGCTTGATTTAGCCGGAGCAATGCGGGGGGTCTGCCAGGCGGCTGGGCTGGCGGGGCCATTGCCTGAGGCGCGCCAGTCAGCGAGCCGGAGCACGCAATAGCCCGTAATCAAGAGCCCGCAATCAAGGCGGGCGCCCTCCCCATGGGGCCCCGGGGCGCTGGTGCCGCTTGTCAGACTCGAACTGACGACCCCATCATTACGAATGATGTGCTCTACCGGCTGAGCTAAAGCGGCTTCGCCTCGGGGTTATCAGCTCGCCCCCTTGGTTTCAAGGCGCCGTGCCGCTACCCGGGCCGGGCCATGACGAACGATCCCCTGCATCTGGGCAAGGCCTCGGTCCTTCCCGCGTCTCCGGATGAAGCGGTGCTGGATTACCCGCCCAATCCCTATCCCGACGCAACCTATCTGGTGCGCTTGACCTGCCCGGAATTCACCTCGCTCTGCCCGGTGACCGGCCAGCCCGATTTCGCGCATCTGGTGATCGATTATGTGCCCGCCGAAAGGATCGTCGAATCGAAGGCGCTGAAGCTGTTCCTCGGTGCCTTCCGCAACCATGCCGGCTTTCACGAAGCCGTGACGGTTGGCATTGGCCGGCGGCTCGTCGACGAGATGGCACCGCGCTGGCTTCGGATCGGCGGCTACTGGTATCCGCGCGGCGGGATCCCCATCGATGTTTTCTGGCAGACCGGTGCGCCACCCCAAGGGATCTGGCTTCCCGACCAAGGGGTTCCTCCCTATCGCGGGCGGGGCTGAGCGCGCCTTGGTCAGCGCAAACAAAAGGGGAAAGCAATGGCGGGACCGCTTGCAGGCGTGCGGATCATCGAAATGGCCGGAATCGGGCCCGGGCCCTTCTGCGGCATGATGCTTGCCGACCATGGCGCGGAAGTGATCCGCGTCGACCGGCCAGGGCGCCAGGCGCCCGAGCCAGTGCTGGGCCGCAGCCGCAAGTCGATCGTAGTCGACCTCAAGCTGCCGGATGGCGTTGCCATTGTGCGCGACCTTGCGCGGAGTGCCGACGGCCTCATCGAGGGTCTTCGGCCAGGCGTGATGGAACGCCTCGGCCTTGGCCCCGACGTGCTGTTGGGCGACAATCCAAAGCTCGTCTACGGGCGCATGACCGGCTGGGGCCAGACTGGACCCTATGCCCATGCGGCAGGGCACGACATCAATTACATCGCGCTTGCCGGCGCCCTTCATGCCTATGGGCGGGCAGGCGAGAAGCCGACGCCTCCCATCAACATGGTCGGCGATTTCGGCGGCGGTGGTATGCTGCTCGCCTTTGCCATGGTCGCTGCCATCCTCCATGCCCGGCAAACCGGCGAAGGCCAGGTGGTCGACTGCGCCATGACCGAAGGGGCTGCGCTGCTGATGGGCATGATCTGGGGCTTCCGCGGCCTTGGCCTCTGGAAGGATGCGCGGGGAGTCAATCTGCTCGACACGGGCGCCCATTTCTATGACAGCTATGAATGTGCCGATGGCGGCTTTATTGCGATCGGATCGATTGAGCCGCAATTCTATGCCGAGCTGCGGCGGCTGACCGGGCTGGAAGCTGACCCCGAGTTCGACGCCCAAATGGACCAGGCGAAGTGGCCGGCGCTCAAGGCCAGGCTTGCGGACCTGTTTCGTAGCCAGCCGCGCGACCACTGGTGCCGGCTGATGGAAGGGACGGACGTGTGTTTCGCGCCTGTCCTTTCGATGGCGGAAGCGCCGTCCCACCCCCATAATGTCGCCCGCGGCAGCTTCGCCGAGATCGGGGGCATGGTGCAGCCAATGCCGGCGCCGCGCTATTCGGCAACGGCAACAGCCATGCCAACGCCGCAGCCCGCTCCCGGCGCGGATTCCCACGCCCTGCTTGAGGCACTCGGCTATGCGCCAGACCGAATTGCCGCGCTGCGCGCGTCTGGAGTGCTGGGGCGTTAGCACCGTCGCGTCTTGCGATGCTTTGTGCCAGAGCGAGGCAATGGTGCCCTATGCGTGCCACCCAGCCCGGTCGCGCGGGCGGCTCTATCCTGAGCCGCCGTCCAGGTTGCGCGACGCCTTTGCCCGCGACCGCGACCGGCTCATCCACTCCACCGCTTTCCGGAGGCTGCGGGACAAGACGCAAGTATTTGTGGCGCCCGAAGGCGATCATTTTCGGGTCCGCCTCACCCACAGCCTCGAAGTGGCGCAGATTGCCCGCACGCTTGCACGCGTGCTTGCCGTGAATGAGGACCTGGCAGAAGTAGTGGCACTGGCCCATGACGTCGGCCACCCGCCTTTCGGCCATTCCGGCGAAGACGCGCTGCATGATGCCATGGCTGCCATCGGCGGCTTCGACCACAATGGCCATGCCATCCGGATCCTGACGGCAATCGAGACTCGAACACCTGCCTTCCAGGGGCTCAACCTCTCCTGGGAAGTGCTGGAAGGCCTTGCCAAGCACAATGGTCCGGTGACGGCGCCGGGCTGGGCACTCCAGGAAGCGGATGCAAGCTTTCCGCTCGAGCTCGAGAGCTGGCCTGGGCTTGAAGCCCAACTCGCAGCGCTTGCTGATGACATCGCCTACAATGCCCACGATCTCGATGATGCCCTGCGCGCTGGTCTCGTCGATGTCGAGGAGGCAGCCGCCGCCGTGCCGCTGGTTGGCACGCTCTGGCGGCAGGTGCTTGCCTCCTGGCCGAGCGAAACACGCCGGTCGCTTTTGGTGCCGCAGCTGGTGCGCGAGCTCATTGGCGCCATGGTGGACAGCCTGCTCGCTGAGACCAGAGGCCGGCTGAAGGCGCTGTCGCCTGAGTTTCCGGACGACATCCGCCGCGCCATGACCGCGACGGCTGCGTTCGGCCCCGACCTCGAAGCCGAGCTGCGACCGCTCAGGGCCTTCTTGCAGGCGCGCATGTATGAAGCGCCTTCGGTCCGGCGGTTGCGCGCCCCTGCTGCCCGCATCGTGCGCGAGCTCTATGCAGCGCTGGCCCAGTCGCCCAAGGAACTTCCGGCACGATGGCAGGCACGTCTCGCCGAAGTCCCGCCACCGCTCGCAGGGCGGGTCATTGGCGATTTCATCGCTGGCATGACGGACCGCTACGCCATCCGGTCGCACCGCGAGCTGACGGGTGCGAGCCCGATGCCAGTGGAGGAAAGCCTGTTCTAAGGGCTGGCAACTCGACTGGGGTCTAGTTGCGCTGCACCTTCAAGAAGGCGGGGATGCTGACGCCATCGTCGGTCTCGGCTTCGGGTTCAGGTGCCAAGGTTGCGATCGGCTCCGGCTTTGGCCTGCGCGAGCGAGTCATCAGCCGCTCGAACAGGGTCTCCTTGCGGACTTCCTCGCCGGCCACGGCTTCCTCGAGCAGAGGATTGGCTCCGCGAACGTCCGGCTCGGGAAGCGGAAGCTCGACAACGCGCGGGCCGGCAGCCACGGCAACGGGCTCGGGAAGGTCGAGGATCTCATCTTCATCGATCTCCTGAGACCCGCTTGCAACTTCTGCCTCGGCTGGCGTGATTGCAGCCGCAACTTCGGGCTCCGGCGCTTCTTGCGGCTCGGGGCCGAGCGGCGCAGCGGTGGCCGTGGGCGCTGGCATCGCGCCCTCACCTTTGCTTGCTTGTGGTGCGGGTTGCAGCCCTTGGGGGGGCTGCGGTGACGCAGCTGCGGGGGCGGGCGACAGGGTCGGCTGTGGGATCTCGCCTGCGCCCGGCCGGGCAGCGAGCCCGTTGATGCTGCGTGCGAACATGCCAGGTGCGGCGGGCCGAGCGAAGGCCTCGGCAATTCCGGGGATGACCCCTTGGTTCCCCTCAATCCCGGTCGCAACCACCGAAACCCGCATCCGGCCCTCGAGGCTCGCATCGAAGCCGGAGCCGAGGATGATGTTGGCGTCGGGATCGACCATGTCGCGGATGTGCTGGGCAGCTTCCTCGACTTCCATAAGGCCGAGATCGTCGCTGCCGGTGATGTTGATGAGCACCGCCTTGGCGCCGCGCAGGCTGACTTCATCGAGCAGTGGGTTCGAAATCGCCTTCTCTGCGGCCTCGATGGCACGGCGTTCGCCCGAAGCTTCGCCGGTTCCCATCATCGCCTTGCCCATTTCGCTCATGACGGTGCGCACGTCAGCGAAATCGAGATTGATGAGGCCAGGCAACAGCATGAGGTCGGTGATTGCGCGTACGCCCTGGTTCAGCACCTGGTCTGCCATCTGGAACGCCTGGCGGAAGCCTGTCTGGGGCGAGGCGATCAGGAACAGGTTCTGGTTGGGGATGACGATGAGGGTGTCGACATGCTTTTGCAGCTCGACAATTCCGGCCTCGGCAACCCGCATCCGGCGCGCGCCTTCGAAGGCGAAGGGCTTGGTGACGACGCCCACGGTGAGCACGCCGCGCTCGCGGGCGGCTCGGGCCACGACGGGGGCAGCACCGGTGCCGGTTCCACCGCCCATGCCGGCGGCAATGAAGCACATGTGGGCATCTTCAAGGACGGACTCGATCTCCCCCAGCACTTCCTCGGCGGCGGCGGCGCCGAGTTCGGGCCTGGCACCAGCGCCGAGACCCTGCGTAATCCGCGGCCCGAGCTGGATCCGCCGTTCGGCTGGTGATTGTGCGAGCGTCTGGGCATCGGTGTTGGCGACGACGAAGTCGACCCCCTTCAGACCATCGGCGATCATGTTGGCAACGGCGTTGCAGCCGGCACCGCCGACTCCGAAGACGGTGATCCGGGGCTTCATCTCGGTGAAACCGGATTTCTGGAAATCGAACGGCATGGGGCAACTCCCTCGGGTTTCAGGTCTGGCGCTTGAGGACGGAAACAAGCCTGCCGAGCCAGGTTTGGGGCTCGGCAGGAGCGAAGCCGCGCGGCGTCGGCCCAAGCGGGATCCGCGCGAGATCAAGGCCGGGGCGGGATCCGAGGATCACGAGGCCGGCCAAGGTCGCATGGGCGACCGACATGTGGGAATCCGGAAGGCCGGAAAGGCCGCGTGGCCGACCGATCCTGACTGTGCGGCCGAGCGCGCCGGCGGCGAAATCGGCAATGCCCCGCAAGTCGGCGCTGCCGCCCGTCAGCACGACTTGCCGGCCGGCCGGGCCGCGGAAGCCCATGTGATCGAGTGCTTCGGCGACCTCGCCGAAGAGGAGATCGAGGCGGTCGCGGATGACGGCGATGAGCTCGGCGCGCGGGACCCGCCGGGGATCACAGCCGTCCTCTGGGTCGAGCGGGGCGATCTCAACCATGTCATGATTGTCGCGCGGGACGGCCTGGGCAGCGCCATAGAGGGTCTTGAGGCGCTCGGCGGCGGCTCGGCGGGTGGCAAAGGCGGACGCGATGTCGGCAGTGATGTCGGCACCGGCCATCTGAACGGAGGACAGGCCAGCCAGCACGCCACCGCCATGGATCGCGATGGTGGTGACGCCAGCGCCGATCTCGACGAGGGCGACCCCGAGTTCCCGCTCCTCTTCGGTCAGGACGGCAGCAGAGGCCGCCACCCCGGAGGCAAGCATCGCCTCGACATCGAGATGGGCGTTCCGGACTGCGAGGTCGAGGTTGCGGCAGGGCGGCGTTGCTGCCGTTATCACATGGATGTCGACTCCGAGCTGGTTGGCATGGAAGCCAACCGGGTCGGTCACGCCCTCAAGCCCATCGACCGTGAACAGCGCTGGTTCGGCATGGAGCATGGAGCGACCGCTGTCGCGAATGGCCTCGAAGATGCGGTCGCGGCCTTCGGCAAGAAGCCGCTCCATGTCGGCTGCGGTAATCCGGTGGCCGGAAATGTCGATCTCGACGGAAGTCACGCTGCTCGCAAGCCCGCCGGCGCTGATCGCGACCAGAACGCGTTCGATCTCGACTCCTGCTGCGCGTTCGGCCTGCTGCATTGCGGCGCGCACGGCGTCTTCGGTCCGCCCCATGTCGGCAACAAGGCCGCGACGCATACCAGCGCACGCGCGCACGCCCGCACCCTTGACCTTGACTTGGCCGTCAGCATCGACCTCGGCAATGAGCGCAGCAACTTTGGACGTGCCGACATCGAGAGCTGCGATCACGTGGTCTGCCCGCGGGCGCAGGAGCTGACCGGGAGAGAGTGCTGCGACTGCCATCAGGTGGTGGCCTCTGCTGTTTCCCTCCGGCGGGCTTCGGCAGCGAGCCGGGCTTCAGGTGTGAGCCGGACCACCATCTGGTCCTCGATCCGCAGGTCGAACCGGGCAAACCCCCGGCCAAGCAACGGCTGCGCGGCATTGGCCGCGGCAAAGCGGGCAAGCGCCGCGGCAGCGCGGGCGTCTTCGGGAAGGGCGATCTGCTCGCCGGACTGCAACCAGAGGTCCCAGCGGCGGCCGCCCACCCGGACTGCGCCGGCGAGCTGACTGGCGAGCTCCGGGTGGCGTGCCATCAGGCGCAGGAATGTGGCCGCCGCCCGATCGGCATCTCGGCCAACGAGGAGCGGCAGGCCGGCAAGCTCCTCGCGCGGCAGCATCGGCAGGAGTGTGCCCGAAGCATCGAGCAGCCGGTAGCGGCCGGATTCTTGCCACAGTGCAGCCGGTGTGCGCTCGACAAGGATCACCCTCAAGGTGTCAGGCCAAACCCGGCGCACATCTGCCTCAAGAACCCAGGGGAGGGCGGCAAGCCGCGCCCGCATGTCTTCGAGATCAAGCAGGAACATCGAGTCTGTGCCGCCGGAGAGAAGCTCGCGGTAGATCGAGAGCCGATCCTGGCGCTGATCCCCCTCGATCTCGACTTGGCGCACGCCCAAGCCAAGATCGGCGCTGGCAACGGCAGCCGCATAAAGCGCCCGCTGGGGCACGCCGAGCACGAACAGCCAGACCGTAATGGCAGCAGCAACGAGCCCGCCGAACGCGACGAAAAGCAGGTGCCACAGGCGGCGTGGCGCGATTGCGACCCGGACCGGATCAGGCCGGGCCCGTCTTGCGCTGCTGCGGTCGAAGAGCGGCCGGTTCATGTCCGCGCTCCTGCGGCAATCCGGATCAGCCGCTCGACAAGCTCTGCGTAGGAGATGCCACAGTGCGCGGCCTGCTCGGGCACAAGGCTCAAGGGGGTCATGCCGGGCTGGGTGTTGACTTCGAGCAGGTAGAGTCCTTCCCGCCCGCACTCCGGGTTGAACCGGAAGTCGGCACGGGACACCCCGCGGCACCCCAGCAGGCGATGGGCGCGCGTGGCCATCTCGAGCGCCTCGGCCTCGACATCGGCTGGGATGCGGGCCGGGCAGACATGGGTCGTGCGCCCTTCCGTATATTTGGCATCATAGTCGTAGAAGCCGGAGGCTGGCTTCAACTCTGTGACGGCAAGTGGCGTGGCCTCGCCAGTTTTCGGGTCTTCGAGCACGGCAACCGTAAGCTCGCACCCAGCAACGAAGGGTTCGGCAAGGAGCCGGTCATAATGCTGCCAGGGCCCGGGCGCTGAGGGATGGATCGGCGTGCCGCAGCCGCTTTCTGCCATGACGATCGCAACCCCGACTGACGAGCCTTCGTTGACCGGCTTCAGCACATAGGGCCGGGGAAGCGGATCAGCGGCAAACAGCTCAGCTCGCGTGACAATCCGGCCTGCCGGCATGCGGATTCCCTGCGGCACCAGCAGCGCCTTGGTTAGCGCCTTGTCGATTGCAATTGCCGAAGCCGTGACTCCGCTGTGCGTGTACGCAAGACCGAGCACGTCCATGAGGCCCTGCACAGTGCCATCCTCGCCCGGGGTGCCGTGGAGGGCGTTGAAGACGACGTCGGGGCGGGTTGCGAGCAGACGCCCGGCGAGCGTGGCGCCGGCTTCGGGTGTCTCGCCCATGTCGAGCTCGGTCACCTCGTGGCCCAGCGTGCGGGCAGCCGCTGCAACTCCGCTGCCGGAGACAAGGCTCACTGCCCGTTCCGAGGACCAGCCGCCGAGGAGCACCGTCACCCGCATGCCGGCTCTCCGACCCGGATGATTTCCCAGCGGAGATCGACGCCGGTTGCCGCCTTGACTGCCGCGCGCACCTCCTCGCCCAGCCCCTCGATATCCTCGGCAGTGGCGTTGCCGGTGTTGAGGAGGAAGTTGGTGTGTTTTTCCGAGACCATCGCGCCACCGCGACGACGGCCGCGGCAGCCGGCCTGGTCGATCAGCTGCCATGCCTTGAGGCCCGGCGGATTGCGGAAGGTGGAGCCGCCCGTGCGGGAGCGAAGCGGCGATTCGGTCCATCTCGGCGGTAATCGCCTTCCGGTCGCCAGGCATGCCCTGGAACAGGGCTTCGACGACGACAGCGCCTTGCGGGAGCGCGCTCTCCCGGTAGCCAAAGCCGAGCCGTTCGCGCGGCCAGGTCTCAACTTGGCCGTCCCGCAGCACCAGCCGCGCCTCGACCAAGATATCTGCGACTTCGCGGCCATAGGCGCCGGCGTTCATGGCAACGGCGCCCCCGACGGTGCCCGGGATGCCGCGCAGGAACTCGAGCCCGGCGAGGCTTGCTTCGCGGGCAGCGCTTGCAACCGAGATTCCCATCGCTGCCGCCCCAGCGCGGATCCGGCTGCCTTCGATGGACAGGCTGGCGAAGGCCTTGGGGAGCCGGATTGTCAGGCCACGCACGCCGCCGTCACGCACGATGAGATTGGAGCCGACTCCAACTGTGAACACCGGAACATCTGCAGGCAGGCTGGCGAGTGCCGCGGCAAGATCGGCTTCATCCGCCGGGCGGAACAGGAGATCGGCGCGGCCGCCGCAGCGAAACCAGATAAAGTCGGCAAAGGGGGCATTGGCGATGGTCTCGCCACGCACACGGGAAAGGAGGGGTGCCTCGGCGATCATGCCCCCCTCCCGGCGCGGATTCGGCTGGCAAGCCTCGCTTCCAGCCGGGCTGCCCAGCGGGTGATGTCCCCAGCGCCAAGGCAGATGACCATGTCGCCTGGACCAAGCCGTGGCGCAAGGGCATCAGCAAGCTCTCCTTCGCCGGCAATCGTCACCACTTCGCGATGACCCGATGCCCGCAGCGCCTCGGCCAGCGCGACGTGGGAAATGCCTTCGATGGGCGGCTCGCCGGCTGGATAGACAGGTGCCAGGACCACCGTGTCGGCGTCGTTGAAAGCGGTGCGCCAGTCATCGAAGAGGTCGCGCAGCCGGCTGAACCGGTGCGGCTGGACGACCGCGACGACCCGCGCCGGGGCGCTTTCGCGCGCGGCGGCAAGGACAGCGCGCACTTCGACCGGGTGGTGGCCATAGTCATCGATGATGGTGATCGGGGCACCTGCCGTTGCCACTTCCCCGACCTTGGTGAAGCGCCGCTTCACGCCGGAGAAGCGGCGGAAGCCTTCGCGGATTTGGCTGTCCGCAAGGCTGAGCACATCGGCTGCGGCAATTGCCGCAAGCGCATTCTGGACATTGTGGCGCCCGGGCATCGGAAGCTCGATTCCGGAGATGATCCGGGGCTCGGCGCCGTGGCGGCGGATGATGACATCGAACAGGTTGCCACCAGGCACGGGCTGGACATGGTCGCCGCGCACATCGGCTTGGCCCGCAAAGCCGTAGGTCACAATCCGGCGGCCAGCGACATCGGGCAGCATGGCCTGCACTTCCGGATGATCGAGGCAGAGGATGGCAGCGCCGTAGAAAGGCACCTTGTCGACGAAGGCCCGGAAGGCCGCCCGCGCGGCGTCAAAACTGCCATAGTGGTCGAGATGCTCGGGATCGATGTTGGTGACGATCGCAAGCGTGGGCGGCAGCCGCAGGAAGCTGCCGTCGCTCTCGTCGGCTTCAACGACCATCCACTCGCCAGCACCCAGCCGGGCGTTGGAGCCGTAGCTGTTGATAATCCCGCCGTTGATGACGGTGGGATCAAGGCCGCCAGCATCGAGCAGGGCTGCAACCATCGAGGTGGTCGTCGTCTTCCCATGGGTTCCGGCGATGCAGACGGTCGATTTAAGGCGCATGAGCTCCGCCAGCATTTCCGCACGGCGCACGACCGGGATTCGCCGCGCGCGGGCTTCCTCGACTTCCGGATTGCCTGCCTTGATTGCGGTCGAGACGACGACGACTTCGGCATCTCCCAGGTTGGCTGCGGAATGGCCGATGGCAATGGGCACGCCGCGGGTGCGCAGACGTTCAACGACGGCATTCTCGGCGACATCCGAGCCCTGCACCCGGAAGCCGAGGTTGGCCATGACTTCGGCAATGCCCGACATGCCGATCCCGCCGATCCCGACGAAGTGGATCGGACCCACTTCGCGCGTGAAGCGCGCACCAGTGCCAGCGGCTGCAGCCTTGGCCTTCATGTCGCCCACCCTTCGACTTCGGCAAGGACGAGGTCGGCGAGCCGGCTTGCCGCATCGGGCCGGCCGAGCCCGCGCGCTGCCCTTGCAGCGGCAGCCAGGCTCTCTGGGGAATGCAGGAACCCCTCGACAGCACCCGTGAGCACGGCCGGTGTGAACTGGTCTTCGCGGAGCACGCGCCCGGCCCCGGCTTTGGCAAAGGCGTGGGCGTTGGCGCTTTGATGATCGTCTGTTGCAGCTGCGAAAGGGACGAGGATGGCCGGCCGGCCCATGGTGGTCAGCTCGGCAAGCGTCGAGGCGCCGGCCCTGGCAATGACGAGATGGCTTGCTGCCATCCGCGCCGGCAGATCGGCCATGTAGGGCAGGCACTCAGCGGCGATTCCAGCTGCCCGATAGACCTGGTCGGCCGCTGAGAGATCCTCTGGCCGGGCCTGGTGGACCACATCGAGGCGGGCACGATCCGGAGCCGCAAGCGCCGCAAGCGCAGGTGGCACCACCTGCGAGAGAATGCGCGCTCCCTGGCTGCCACCGACGACGAGCAGGCGAAAGCGCTCGTCTGGCGCCGGAGCGCGAAACGGAAGGTCGCGCGCGTCCACCACGGCGGCCCGAACCGGGTTGCCAGTGACGACAGCGCGCGCACTGGCGGGAACGCGAGCAGTTGCGTCGAACGAGAGCGCAAGTGCGCAGACCCTCTTGGCAAGCAGGCGGTTCACGCGGCCGAGCACGGCATTTTGCTCATGCAGCAGGGTTGCCCGGCGCTCGGCCTGGCCGGCGAGAAGCGCAGGGAGCGCCGGATAGCCTCCGAAGCCGACCACGGCGGCCGCAGCCGATTGCCGGATGAGCGCCCGAGCTTCCCGACGACCGGCAAGAATGGTCGCAAGCGCGCGCACCCAGCGCAAGGGGTTCAGGCCCCCGCTTTGCGCGGCCGGGATGACATGCACCGGAACACCCTCGAAAAGGCCAGGAAAACGGGTGCCACGCTGGTCGGTCAGAAGCGCGACCAGACACCCCCTGCGGCGCAGCTCGCAGGCAAGCGCATGCGCTGGCACCATGTGGCCACCCGTGCCCCCGGCAGCAAGCAGGATCGCCCCCGTCATGCCGGCTGCACCTTCAGATAGGGCGAAGTGTGGACATGGCGGTTGCGCCTCGTCAGCGCCAGGAGCAGCCCCATGCCGAGCGCGCAGGCAAGATAGGAGGACCCGCCATAGGAGACAAAGGGAAGGGTCATGCCCTTGGCAGGTGCGAGCGCGAGATTGACACTCATGTTGATGAACGCCTGGCCGGTGAACTGGACCACGAGACCGGTTCCTGCGATGAGCGTGAACGGATCGTCTTCCTCAACCAATTGTAGAACAACCCGGATCATTATCACAAGATAAAGTAGCGCGAGCGCGAAGCAGGCGATCGCCCCGAACTCCTCGCCGATGACGGCGAAGACATAGTCGGTCTGGGCTTCGGGCAGCCGGAACTTGGCGGTGCCGTCGCCTGGACCCGTTCCGAACAGGCCGCCGGCGCGAAAGCAATCGAGTGCGCGGTCGACCTGGTAGGTATCGCCTTCGCCGTGGAGGAAGCCGTCAATCCGGCGGGCGACATGGGGGTTGGTGGCATAGGCGAGGGCGAGGCCGACAAGGCCGAGGGCGACGGCGCCGATCATGAGGGCGAGCGGGAGGCCGGCAAGCGCAGCCTGGGCGAGCCAGACTCCAACGAGGAGGGCAGCTTGGCCGAAATCGGGCTGGAGTGCGAGCAGCACGACGAGGATGCCGAGCATGGCGGCTGAGAGCTGGATGACTGGGAGCGACCGGTCATCGAAGCGGGCTGCGAGCAGCCAGGCGGTGGCGATGGCAAACAGGGGCTTCAGGAATTCGACGGGCTGGAGCTGGAAGCCCGGCAGCTGGAGCCAGCGCATGGCGCCGTTCTTCTCAACGCCAGCGAAGGGAACGGCGAGAAGGGCGAGGAGGGCGAGGAGGAAGCCCATGAGAGCAACGCGGCGGGCAGTGGCCTTCTCGAGCATCGAGACACCTAGCATCAAGAGGAGGCCCATTGGCATCCAGATCATCTGGCGCTCGAGGAAATGGAGCGCAGGGAGTTTGGTGCCGGCATCCGACAGGCGCACGGCAGCGGCCGGCGATGCCGCAGCCACGGCGATCAGGCCGAATCCCATCAGGGCGAGCAGGAGGAAGAGGAGCGGCCGGTCCACGGTCCAGAACCAGCGGGCAAGGAAGGACCGGTCCGCGCGGCCGAAGCGCAGGAGGTCACGCATCTGCGCCTCCTTCGAGGGCAGCAACAGCAGCGCGGAAGGCCTCGCCGCGGGCTTCGAAGTCCGCGAACTGGTCGAAGCTGGCGCAGGCGGGGGAAAGCAGCACCGTCTCGCCCGGGACGGCGGCGGCCGCTGCCAGCCGGACGGCGTTTGCAACCGTTCCTGCAAGATGAACAGGAACATGGGGCCTTAGGATCTCGGCAAAGCGCGGTGCCGCCTCGCCGATGAGCCAGGCGGCGCGGACATTGCCGAGATGGGGCAGGCAGGAGTCGAGGCTGTCGGTCTTGGCCTGGCCGCCAGCGATCCAGTGGACATGGGGGAAGGCCTGGAGTGCGGGGGCAACGCTTTCCGGGTTGGTCGCCTTGCTGTCGTTGACGAACCGGACTCCGGCGACAGTTGCAACAATCTCAAGCCGGTGCGGCAGGCCGCGGTAGCTTGCAAGGCCGGCTTCGATTGCCGCTGCATCAAGACCAAGCGCCCGGGCGGCTGCGATGGCGCAGGCGGCGTTCTGGGCATTGTGGGGGCCAGCGAGTGCAGGCCACCGCGCCTGGTCTGCTGGAGCGATGTCGGCTGCCGAGACTCGCACCAGCTGCAGTCGCCGAGGCAAGCTGGCGGCGATTGCGCGCGTGTAGGAATCGTCTGTTGCAACAATTGCGAGCGCGCCCTCTTTCTGCATTGCAAACAGCCGGGCCTTGGCAGCGGCATAGGCTTCCATGGATTCGTAGCGGTCGAGATGATCAGGCGTGATATTGGTCAGGATTGCGATGTCGGCTGCGACTGTGTGCGACAAGTCGATCTGGAAGCTCGACATTTCGATCACATAGATGCCGCCTTCGGGAAGCGGGGCAGCATCGAGGATGGGGGCGCCGATATTGCCGGCAAGACAGGCAGGGCGTCCGCTTGTTGCCAACAGATGGTGGAGAAGGGCGGTCGTCGTTGACTTGCCGTTGGTGCCGGTAATCCCAACAAGCCGATGAGGGGGAAGTGTGGCACGCGCGGCCTCGAACAATTCCATGTCGCCAAGGATCGGAATGCCCGCCGACCGTGCGCGTGCGGCAAGCGGGTGGCGGTTGAGCGGAACGCCGGGTGCCATGACGATGCCAGAAAGGCCTTCGAGTGGCATCTGCATCGGGTCTGCGAAGCTGAGGCCCGGGAAGCTTGCGTGGGCTGCTTTGCGGGCGTCGGTGCGGTCGTCCCAGGCGATCGCGTACGCGCCGGACCGGGCCAGGAAGCCGAGGGTTGCAAGGCCGCTCCGGGCAAGGCCGAACACGGCATAGCGCTGGCCGGCGAGCGCGGGTGCGTGGAGTCTTTCGGTCATCTGAGCTTCAGCGTGGCAAGGCCGGCAAGGGCGAGGACGATGGCGACAATCCAGAAGCGGATGACGATGGTGGGCTCCGACCACCCCTTCTTCTCGAAATGATGGTGGATGGGAGCCATCAGGAACACCCGCTTGCCGGTCATCCGGAAGCTTGCGACCTGGACGATCACGGAGACGGCCTCGAGGACGAAGAGGCCACCGACGACGAGCAGGACAAGCTCGTGATTGGTGACAACAGCAAGACCGCCGATGGCGCCGCCGATGGCAAGGCTGCCAGTATCGCCCATGAAGACGGCAGCTGGGGGCGCGTTGAACCAGAGGAAGCCGAGGCCGGCACCGACAATTGCTCCGACGATGACGATGAGCTCGCCTGCGCCGCGGACGAAATGGACGCCAAGATATTCGGCGAAAACGAAGTTGCCGACGAGATAGGCGATGACCCCGAAGGTAGCGGCGGCGATGATCACTGGCATGATGGCAAGGCCATCAAGGCCATCGGTTAGGTTGACGGCATTGGCGGCGCCGACGATGACGAGGGCACCGAAGGCAATGTAGAGCGGGCCGAGCTCGATGCCTGCGTCCTTGAGGAAGGGAAAGTAGAGCATGGTTCCGGTCTGGCGCGAGATGAACCAGACGGCGGCACCAGCGATCAGGAACTCGAGCAAGAGCCGCACGCGCCCCGACACGCCGGCAGACGAGCTTCGTGTGACCTTGGCATAGTCGTCAATGAACCCGATGGTGCCGAAGCCGAGTGTGATGAACAGGATCGCCCACACGAAGGGCAAGTCCCATTCCATCCACAGGAGTGTGGAGGCAGTCATGCAGACGAGGATGAGAAGGCCGCCCATGGTGGGGGTGCCCTTCTTGGTGAGGAGGTGGCTTTCAGGTCCGTCCTCGCGGATGGGTTGACCCTTGCCCTGGCGAGCGCGCAGCCAGTCGATCATTGGCCGGCCGATGAGAAGGGCGAGGACGAGCGCTGTCATGGTCGCAGCGCCAGCGCGGAAGGTGAGGTAGCGCACAAGGTTGGCAGGGCCGGGGAAGCCGAGCCACTCGAACAGGTGATAGATCATGGACTGCCCCCTTGGACCAGCGCTTCGACCACCCGGCCGAGGCCGACGCTGTTCGACCCCTTGACCAGAATCGCATCCCCTGGGCGGAGCGTGGCCCGGGCCCAGGCGAGGGCCTGTTCCCAGTCGGCCAAATAGGTGGCGCCATCCACTCGGAGCGCCTCCATCTCGGAGCCGACGAGCGCCAGCTCGGCGATACCGGCGGCAGCGATTGGTGCTGCAAGCCCGGCATGCATGGCAGGCGCGTGCACGCCGAGCTCCTTCATGGCGCCGAGGATCGCAAGCCGGCGCGTTGCTGGTAGCCCGGCAAGCACGGCAAGGGCTGCTGCCATCGACGTTGGGTTGGCATTGTAGCTTTCATCGAGGAGGGTGGCCTCGCCGCCAGGCAGATGGAGCGCGACACGTGCGCCGCGGCCGTCGAGGCCGGTAAGGCTTGCAAGGGCGAGCCCCGCCTCGGCCAGGTCGCCACCGGCGGCAGCCACGCAGGCAAGCACGGCGAGTGCGTTCGAGACCCAGTGGCGTCCGGGCATGCCGATGCGGCAGGCGATCTGCTGTCCCATCACCTCTGCGACGAGATCGGTGCCCTCTGCTCCCAACTGGATATCAAGGGGACGGACATCCGCATCCGGCGCTTCGCCAAAGAAAAGGATTCGTGCTGCCCGATTTGCCGCTCGCGTGCGCAGCAGGGCAGCGTGGCGGTTGTCGGCGGGGATGATGGCAGTGCCGCCGGGCTCGAGGCCTTCGAAGATCTCGGCCTTGGCTTCCGCAATTCCGGTCTCGTCGGCAAAATTCTCAATATGGACTGGGGCAACCCAAGTGATGAGAGCGATATGCGGCCGAACCTGCGCGGTCAGCGCCCGGATCTCGCCGGCATGGTTCATGCCCATCTCGAACACCCCGAAGCGGGTGGCAGCAGGCATCCGGGCGAGCGAAAGCGGGACTCCCGTGTGGTTGTTGTAGCTCTTCTCTGACCAGTGGGTGGCATCGCGGGCCATTCGCTGGAAGGCCCGCCGCAGCGCTTCCTTAACTCCCGTCTTTCCGACCGAGCCTGTGACACCGAGGATGGTCGCGCGAGTGCGGGCGCGCGCGGCAGCGCCGAGCGCCACGAGCGCGGCCAGGCTGTCTGCGACTTCAACATGCGGTCCTTCGACTGGCCGCTCGGCAAGCACACCCGCTGCCCCCCGGGCCCGAGCTTCAGCGACGAAGCGGTGGCCGTCTGTGTTGGTGCCGCGCAACGCGACAAAGAGGTCGCCGGCGAGAATTTCCCGGCTGTCGAAGGTAACGCCGGTGGCATCGAATGCGCCGGCGAGCGTGCCACCGGTGGCAGCTGCGATCTGAGCGCCCGTCCAAAGTGGGCTCATGCTCCAGCCTCCTCGCGCGCGACGGTTGCATCGTCGAACGGGTGCACTTCGCTGCCGATAATCTGGCCCTGCTCGTGGCCCTTGCCCGCGATCAGCACAACGTCGCCGTCTTGTGCTGCGGCAATGGCGCGGGCGATGGCAGCGCGACGGCCTTCGACTTCAAGCGCTGATGGCGCGCCGGCGAGGATCTGGGCACGAATGGCGGCCGGGGGCTCGCTGCGCGGATTGTCATCGGTTACGATCGCGATGTCGGCCGCAGTGGCAGCAATTCGGCCCATCAGGGGGCGCTTGCCCCGGTCGCGGTCACCGCCACAGCCGAAGACCAGGATGAGCCGGTTGGCCGTGTGCGGGCGGAGGGCGGAAATGGCGGCCTCGAGCGCATCGGGGGTGTGGGCATAGTCCACATAGACCGGTGCGCCGGTTGCCGTGACGACGGCACGCTCGAGCCGGCCGCGGATGGGTGTGATGCGTGCCAGGGCCGCGAGAACCTTACCCGCCGGATGCCCAAGCGCGATGACGATGCCAGCAGCAACAAGGGCATTGGCGGCTTGGTAGCCGCCAATGAGCGGCAGCAAGACCTCATGGCGGGTGCCGGCATGGTCGATGAGGAGCCGCTGGCCGAGGCGGGTTGGAACCCGCTGGAGGAGCCGCAGGGCATCGCCATCGGGCCCGACAGTGGCGAGAGCAAGACCGCGCGCCGTGGCTTTGGCGATGACCTGCCGTGTCCATTGCGCGCCTTCTGCTGCCTCGTCGCGGAAGATGACCGCAGGCGTGCCGGGGGCGGCCAGCTCAGTAAACAGCCGGAGCTTGGCTGCCAGATAGGCTTCCATGCTGCCATGATAGTCGAGGTGATCGCGCGACAGGTTGGTGAAGGCTGTTGCGCTGATCGGCAAGCCTTCGCTGCGGTGCTGGTCGAGCCCGTGGGATGAGGCCTCAAAGGCGAGATGGGTGATGCCTTCCCGGGCAAGACCTGCAGCAGTTGCGAGGAAGGTGACGACGTCAGGTGTGGTCAGAGCCGACTGGCCGGCCTTTACGCGCTCATCTGCCGTGGTGACACCGAGCGTCCCGATGCTTGCGGCGCGCTCGCCGAGGAGGTGCCAGAGCTGGCGGACGATCTCGACGGTCGACGTCTTGCCGTTGGTGCCGGTGACGGCGGCAATTGTCGGCGGATAGGGGGCAAACCATGCGCCGGCGAGCCTGGCGAAGGTTGCGCGGGGATTTTCGGCGGCAACATGGAGCGCGCCCTCAACCCGCGCCTCAGGCCGGGCGACGACTGCGATTGCACCTGCGGCGATCGCGGCCGGAATGACGGTTTCGGCATCGAAGGTCTGGCCGCGGAAGGCGCCGAATACGCAGCCGGGTGCAATCTTGCGGTGGTCGATTGCAAAGCCTGTGATCTGGCCAGCGAGGGCTTCGAGCGGGGTTCCAGCCAGGCTCATTTTGGCCGCTCCGCATAGAGGCCGGCGAGCATGTGCATGGCAGGCTCCAGGCTGGAGTCGGGCACCACCCCGAGTACGGGCGCGATGCGGAGCACCACTTGGCGAAAGGCCGGCGCGATGGTCGCCCCGGCGGTCCGCCCACCACCTTCCTCGCTGTCTCCGCGCGGATCATCGAGCATGACAACGACGATATAGCGGGGCGCGTCCATCGGGAATGCGCCAGCGAAGGTGGTGATGTTGCGGTCCCGGAAATAGCCGCCTCCCGGGCGCGGCTTCTCGGCCGTGCCTGTCTTGCCACCGACGCGATAGCCGGGCGCGTCCGCCCGCCGGCCGGTCCCCTCGGTGACGGCTGCGCGCAGCATGGCACGCAAAGCCGCTGATACCTCTTCTTTGAAGACCCGCTCACCCGCAACCGGTCTGCCGGCCGGGCGCCTGAGAAATGTCGGAGGATAGCGAATACCGCCGTTGACGAGGGTTGCATAGGCACTGGCAAGGTGCAGCGGCGTGACCGCCAGGCCGTGGCCAAAGCCGATGGTGAGAACCGAAGACAGGCCCCAGCTCGAGTCGTCTGGGTAGAGGGTGCGGCCCTTCTCGAGGATTTCGACAGGCACGGGTTCAAGGAAGCCGAGCTTGGCCAGGAACGCTTTCTGCCGCGCTTGGCCGAGTGCTTCGGCCATCTTCGCCGTGCCGACGTTTGAGGAGTAGATGAGCACTTCAGGCACAGTGAGTGGCCGGCCCTTGGGGTGAAGGTCACGAATACGGTGGCGGCCGATGCTGAGGCTGCTCGTTGGGTAGGTTTCGGCGAGCGAGCGGATGGTCCCGGCCTCGAGCCCCATGGCAACTGTCATGGGCTTGAAGGTGCTGCCGAGCTCATAGACTCCGAGCGTGATCCGGTTCATATGGCTCGGCAGGCCAGCAAGGCCGCCTGGCGCATTGGCGTCAAAGGCGGGAAGCGATGCCATTGCCAGGACTTCGCCGGTCTGCGCGTCGAGCACCACGCCGGCGGCACCCTCGGCATTTTGCCGGCTCTTCTGGTGCTGGAGTTCCGACTCCAGAACTTGTTGGACCCGGGCGTCGATCGAAAGCACCAGCGGCTCGTCGGTGCGGCGCGGATCCGCGAGGCGCGCTTCGAACGCCCGTTCGATTCCCATCGCGCCTTCGCCGTCAATCCCTGTGAAGCCGATGAGGTGGGCGGCTAGCGCACCATGGGGATAGAGCCGCTCGGGCTCGCGCTCAAGGATGAGGCCGGGTTCCCCCAGCGCGCGCAGAGCCTCGGCCTGCTCTGGCATGATGCGCCGAGCAATGAAGGTGAAGCGGCCCGGGTGGTTGAGTGCGGCGAGGATGGAGTCCTTTTCGCGGTTTGGCAAAATGGCGTGGATCGAGTCCGCAAGCGCGTGCCTGTCGCCGATGACATCATGGGGCCTCACTGCAAGCGCCATTGCTCGGTAGGTGGTGGCGAGCACCACGCCATTGCGATCGACGATGTCCGCACGCGGCGCTGCCGGCGCTGCTGCCCGCGCGCCCGGTGCGGGGGGTGCAATGAGGGCAAGCTCTATCAGCCGCAGCCCGAGCAGCAGTGTGAAGGCGGCCACGGCGAACAGGCCGATGACGAGGCGCTGCCGGGCGATCCCGAGCGCGGCCTGGCGGCTGCCGGCAAGTCGCAACGCTGTCGGGGCTGCGTGCGTGGCGCTGGCGGCGCTGCTCGCGGCCGGGCTGGGGGCAGGCATCAGGGCGCAACCGGTTGTGGAGCGTGGGCAGCCAGCGCCTCGCCCGGAAGAAGGCCGGCGTCTTCTGCGGTGGCTTCGCGCTCGGCATCGAGGACCGCACTGAGCGACGCCAGTATGAGACCGGCAGCTGCAGCGGTGGGCGCGCTGGCTTCAAGCGATTCCTCGCCGGGCTGCGGCGAAGGCATCGGCAGGGCGGGAAGCCGGAGCGGCGGCTCTTGCTCGGCAGCGACGAGCACAGGCCCGGTTGGTGCTGGCTTTTCAAGTGCGTAAAGGGCGAGCTCGGCGGTGCCGCCGAGAAGCTGGCGGGCAGTGGCGGGCTGCATCCGCAAGGTCGAGTCATTCCAGCTCTGCAGCTGGGGCAGACGCATCCGCACCCTCAGTTCCTGGTCGAGCGTGCGGATCTGGTGCAAAAGGGCTCTATTGCCTTGCGCCAGCCATTCCATCTCTCGCCGTTCGGCTGACACCCGGGCAGAGACGACATAGCTTCCAATCGAAACAAGGAGCGTCACCATCACGCCAAGGATCGCGCCTGACATCCGCTGGCGCCCGGCATTGCGCCTGCCAATTTTAAGCCCGTGCGGCCGTGCATGACTCCGGCTGATGGCTGGCCGCGACCCCGGGCCTGCCGGCCGCAAGCGGCGGGTGCGAGTCATGCGGCAAGCCCTTCCGGCCAGGCGGGGGCAGCGCTGCGCCGCGCAGCCCGCAAGGTGGCGGAGCGGGCGCGCGGGTTGGCAGCAATCTCCTGCGCACTGGCTCGCTCCGGCCGCATGGGACGCTCGAAGCTGGGGGAAGGCCGGCTGGGGTGCTGCTCGGGCAGATGGCGGGAACCGCCGGCCCTCGTTGCTGACCGTTCGGCGAGGAACCGTTTGACGATCCGGTCCTCGAGGCTGTGGAAGCTGACGACGGCCAGGCGCCCACCAGCGCGCAGCACGCGCTCGGCTGCAACCAGGCCGCGGGCGAGCTCGCCAAGCTCGTCGTTGACGTGCATTCTGAGCGCCTGAAAGGTCCGTGTCGCGGGATCCCGGCGCTGACCCTTTGGATTGCCGAGCGCAGCCCGGATCACGCGTGCGAGCTGCCCGGTTGTCGCAACCGGGCGGGCAGCGACGAGGGCGCGAGCGATGCGGCGGGATGCTGGCTCCTCGCCCAGTCGGAAGATAATCTCGGCAAGCTCGGCTTCGCTGGCGCCATTGACGAGGTCGGCTGCAGACGGTCCGTTCGGACCCATGCGCATGTCGATCGGCGCGTCGTGGCGGAATGACATGCCATAGGCGGGGTCGTCGAGCTGCATCGAGGACACGCCGAGGTCGAACGCGACGGCGTCCGCCGACTCCGGCCCGAGCTCCACTGCCATGCGCGAGAAGGGCGCTTCGATGAGCGTGAAGCGGCCAGGATGCGCGGAGGCGAGGGCGTGGGCGAAGGCACGAACGCGCGGGTCGCGGTCAAAGGCGGTGACAGTTGCGCCAGCCTCGAGGAAGGCACGGGAATAGCCGCCAGCGCCAAAGGTTGCATCGACGGCATGGTCGCCTGGGGCAAGGGCGAGCGCGGCAAGAACTTCTTGCAGGAGGACACTTTGGTGGCTGGGCTCCGGCACCTCAGATCCCTTTTGCCTGGAGCAGCGCACGCACTGTGCGCTGCAGCCGTGGATCGATCCCCTCGGACGCCAACAGCCGGGCCGGAGCCCAGAGCTCGAAATAGGCGCCGGCACCAAGGAACAGCGCGGGGCCGGCAAGCTCACCGATCTCGATCAGGATGGAGGGCAAGATGATGCGCCCGTTCTCATCATAACTGAGCGTCTCGGCACTGGCGAAGAGTGTGCGGGCAAGGTTGCTCCGCCCCGGGCCGAAGTCCCCCGCGAAGCGCTGCTCGAGCTCGGCATGGAGAGTCTCGAGATGGGTGAGGTCATAGCCGATAAGGCAAGGCGCATGCTCGGCCGGGGCGAGCACAACGGTTTTGCTGCCGGACCGGGCCTCGATGATCTCGCGAAAGGACGAAGGCACCGAGAGCCGATGCTTGGCATCGACGTGATTGAGATAGGTGCCTGAGAAGAAACGGCCCCGCATTCCTGTCCCCGCTCCGGGGCGGCGTTGCCCGAGTTACCCCCTGCCCGGAGCGGGGATCCGGAACCGAGGGAAACACGGGGCACCGGCCCCTGGGGAAAAGGGATACCATGGGTTTTCATGGATAATCAATGGAGAATTATGGTCAAAATGCCTGCTTTTCTCCCAAGTGCCTGTTGAACCTTCTGATTCCCTCAAGTGCCGGCGGCTCGGACCGGGCCAGCCTCGGCTTCCGGCCTGTGGACAAATGCGGGGACTGCGCCGCGGGCAACCTTCGTTCCGGCTGGGGAGTCTGGCAGACGGAAGGCGAAGAAGCGCACGCTCCGCAGCGCTGGGTCGCGATCAGACGTCAGCCGCACGAAGCGCCGGCCGTCGGCAAGGGTCAGATGCTGGATCTCGATGACAGCACCGTCCGCCCGCCGCGCCTGGACATAGGTGGCTGCCGTCCAGTCCAAGGTGCGGGCGAGGACCCATCCGCGCGCGCCAAGTCCCTCGAGGTCAGCACGCAGAGCCGCCCGTTTGGCCGGCGGCAGCGGGGTTGGGCCGCCGGGTCCGATTGCCTCGGCTGATTGAAGATCCGCCAGGTTGAGGGGCGGGGGCGCAAGTGTCGACCAGGCCGATGGGCTGAGCTCCGGCGGCGCAAAGTCGGTCAAAAAAGGCCTGCCGTCGGGAAGGGTGCGCGCCACCTGAGGCCAAAGCGCGATATGGCGCACGACCCGGCCAGCAGCGGATGTCAGGCGAATTTGCATGGGTTCGTCAGCCGGGCGTGCTGCGGCTGCCGCCCCTTCCTTCAGGGCAAGGACGGACTTGACCAGCTGGTCGATCCGTTCCGCGTCCCCAGGGGCGTCATTGGCTGATGCGATGACCCAAGCTCCGGTATCGCGCCGGCGTTCGAGGATGAGCTGTTCCCGCCCGATTGCCATTTCCACGCGCACAATCGGCGGCGCCTTTTCTGCGGGCTTCAGCAGCAGGCCTGCAACCACGGCACCTGCGAGCAGCAGGAAAAAGACGAGCAGCCAGCGCAAGACCATCAAGAAGAACAGGGCTGTTGCAGCGGACGGCGCGCTCGGTTCAGATGATGACCTCGTCCGCCTGGCCGGATGCGCCAGGAGGGCCTGCAACGGGCCGCTCGACCCGCGGGTCTGATTCTGCTGGCGGCAGCGCCAAGTCGGGAACGGGCTGGGAATGCGGCCCGCTTGCGCGATCGCCCGGGGAAGGGGCCACGCCTAGCGCAGCAAGAGGCTCGCCCGGCTCATCGCGCACAGCCTCCTGGCTTCGCGGTGCAAGCGCGATCGAACCGATGAGAGTGACAAGAAAGACCAGGCCGAGGCCGGTTACGCCCGCGCGAATGCGATGCATAGATGAGCACTCTAGCAGTTAACCAGGCGCCTGTCGAGCCGGCGGGTGGCAGTCGACGTCCTCGCGCGCAACCCAGGGCGGCAGCGGCAGGCCCTTCGCCTTCAGCCATTCCGGGTTCCAGAGCGTCGAGAGGTAGCGGCTCCCACTGTCGCACAAGATGGTGACGACCGTATGTCCCGGACCAAGATCGCGCGCGAGCCGTTCTGCGCCGGCCACGTTGATGGCCGAGGAGAGGCCGAGATGGAGGCCATCTTCGGCCATCAGTTCATGGAGAATTGGCAAGGCTTCGCGATCAGAGACCCGGTAGGCCACGTCGACCGGGGCGCCTTCGAGATTGGCTGTGACGCGGCTCTGGCCGATCCCTTCCGCCACGCTATTTCCTTCCGCGACGAGTTCGCCGCGCGTAAACCAGCTGTAGAGGGCGGCTCCATCGGGATCGGTGAGAGCGATGCGGATGGTTGGGTCGAGCGCCTTCAGACCAAGACCGGTGCCGGCAATCGTTCCTCCAGTGCCGGCTGCGCACGTGAAGCCGTGGAGCTTGCCGCCCGTTGCTTCCCAGATCTCGGTTGCTGTCGTCTTGATGTGGGCAAGCCGGTTGGCGACATTGTCAAATTGGTTGGCCCAGATCGCCCCCGGGGTTTCCTCAGCAAGCCGGCGGGACGTGTGCACATAGTGGCCGGGATTGGCGTAGCTGGTAGCAGGGACAAGGACCAGCTGGGCTCCGAGCGCCCGCAAGGCATCCTTTTTTTCCTGGCTCTGGGTCTCGGGCATGACGATCAGAGTCCGGTAGCCGCGAGCTGCACCGATAACGGCGAGGCCGATGCCGGTGTTGCCGGCCGTACCTTCGACAATGGTTCCGCCGGGCTTGAGCGTGCCACGCGCCTCGGCATCGCGGATGATGAAGAGGGCGGCGCGATCCTTGACCGAGCCGCCAGGGTTCATGAACTCGCATTTCCCGAGAATGGTGCAGCCAGTGCGGGCCGACGGCCCCTTCAATCGCACCAGAGGCGTGTTGCCGACGAGCTCGCCGAGTTCCTGTCCAATCCGGGTCATGCTGGTCGGGATAGCAGGTGCCGGGCCGCTTGCCAGCGCGCTTTTCCTCGACGAAGGCAGGGATGGCGCAAACCGAAGATGCCGATGCCGCTCCCCATGCTGCTCACACCAAGGACTCTTGCCCGCCGCAGGCGTTCCGGAGCCGCTTTGCCCCGGCGCTGTTCGTGGCACAGCTATCTGCCCTTGTTGCCCTTGCTGGCGGTGGCAGCACTCGTGACTGCAGCATGCAACCGCGCGGACCGCGGCCGGCCAGGCCTGATCGTCGACGTCCTCTCAACTGCGATGGCCGATGAATTGGTGGCCGAGGCAACAAGCGCAGGCCTCACGCGTTCTGACGCGGCCGGGCGGATCGTGCCCGCACTTGCGCGCAGCTGGCGGGTGAGCGACGATGGCAGCTTCATCATATTCCGCCTGGGGCCTATGGCCATCAGTGCCGAGCGGAAGTTGACGGCAGCAGATGTCGTTCGCGCGCTGGCTGCGGCCAAGGGTTCAGCCAATTCGGCAACGCGCGCGCTTCTTGCGGGTGTTTCGGGAACATCGGCGCCACTTGAAGATGTGGTCGAGCTCAATCTTTCCACTCCGCAGCCGGAAATTCTCGAGCTTCTTGCCAGGCCCGAACTTGCCATCCGGCCAGCAAAACGGGGCCGCGATTCGGCCAACTGGCCGGCTGGACCTTTCGTGCTTGCCGAAGCATCCGCATCAGCTGTCCGCACGCTCAAGGCCAATCCCGCCTATTTTGATGCAGCAGCTGTCGGAACTGGCAGCATCGAACTCCGAGTCGAAAGACCGGCTGACGCGGTTCGTCGCTTCGCCCGCGGTGAGACCGACCTTGTCCTCGGCGGCTTCCACGCTGGTGTTTCAGAAGCCCGTGTCAGCGCTCCACGTGAGGCCCTTGTCCTCATGCGCGCACGCGCCATCCTCTATCTTGCCATCAACCGCACGCGCGCGCCCTTGCACCAGCTGAGCGTGCGCCAAGCGCTTGAGCGGGCCATCGACCGGGCCCAGCTCAGCCGGGCGATCTATGGATCGGATGCAGCCGTCCCCATTCTTGGCCTGACACCGCCTGGCCTCTCCAGTTACCCAGGGGCGCCGCGGCCCGACTGGGCTGACCTTCCGCCAGCAGCCCTTCTCGCCGATGCCCGCAGCCGGCTCACCGAGGCCGACCTCGGCGCCGAGGAGCGGCTGCGAATCCGGCTTGCCATTGGCGACTCTGTTGAGGAGGAACGCATTGCAGCCTCCCTGGTTGCCGGTTGGTCGGCGATCGGGGCAGAGGTGGTGGTGGAGCGGCGGTCGGCAGGCGGCCACGCCCGCGCCCTGGCTGCTGGCGATTTCGATGTCGCACTCACCAGTGCCGAAAGCCGCATCGACTCCCCGGTGCCGTTCCTGCTGCCCCTGCGCTGCGGCGCCAACCCATTCGGACTGTGTCTGCCAGAGGCTGACCGCTTGCTGCAGTCAGGCTGGGACGCGCCAACGCTTGCTGAGCGGATGGCGCGGATCGCGCTCGCCGAGCGGCTGTGGCAGGAAGATGTGGCAGCCATTCCGCTTATCCAGCCGCTGCGCTGGGCTCTGGTTGCGCCAAGGGTCAAAGGCTTCGAGCCCAATCCGGGCGGTGTGCACCCGCTTGCTGCGTTGCGGCGGGACGACTGAGGAAGGACGGACATGCAGGATAAAGATGTGGTCATCGTGGCAGCTCGGCGAACGCCGATGGGTGGCTTCCAGGGTGATTTTCGTGACCTCCCGGCGCCCGTGCTGGGGGCGGCGGCAATTCGTGCTGCCGTTTCTGACGCAAGCCTTGATGCGGATGCCGTCGACGAAGTGGTGATGGGCTGTGTCCTCCCGGCCGGCCAGGGCCAGGCCCCGGCGCGGCAGGCCGCGCGCGGCGCCGGCCTTGCCGATGCCGTGCCGTGCGTCACCCTCAATAAGATGTGTGGCTCGGGCATGCAGGCGGTCATCCACGCCCATGACGCGCTCAAGGCAGGAAGCTCGGATGTGGTGGTCGCAGGCGGCATGGAGTCGATGACGAACGCGCCCTATCTCTTGCCCAGAGCGCGCAGCGGCCTGCGCATGGGCCACGGCCAGGTTGTCGACTCCATGTTTCTTGACGGCCTTGAAGATGCCTATGAGCCTGGCCGCCTGATGGGAAGCTTCGCCGAGCAAGCCGCCGCCCACTATCAGTTCACCCGCGCTGCCCAAGACGATTTTGCCATTGCGAGCCTCGAGCGGGCCCGGGCGGCGATCAGCTCTGGCGCCTTCGCAGACGAGATCGTGGCCGTCGAGACGAAGAGCGGGCCGATCGCTGTTGATGAACAGCCCGGCAAGGCCAAGCCGGAGAAGATCCCGCAGCTCAGGCCAGCGTTCGCGCCCGGCGGCACGATTACCGCAGCCAACGCCAGCTCGATTTCCGATGGCGCTGCCGCACTCGTCCTGATGCGACGAGAAACGGCCAAGGCACGCGGGCTTGCGCCGCTGGCGACAATCTTGAGCCATGCAAGCCATGCCCAGGAGCCGGCCTGGTTCACAACCGCACCCGCCCCCGCGGCTCAGAAGGCGCTCGCCAAAGCCGGGCTTTCTGCGCGCGACATCAATCTCGTCGAAGTCAATGAGGCATTCGCTGTGGTCGCCATGATTGCGATGCGCGACCTCGGGCTTGACCATGCCCGAGTGAATGTGAACGGGGGTGCCTGCGCGCTCGGCCATCCGATCGGCGCCTCGGGGGCGCGGATCCTGGTGACTCTAATCCATGCGCTAAAGGCGCGCGGCGGCGGCACCGGCCTTGCTGCCATCTGCATTGGCGGCGGCGAGGCAACGGCTGTTACGCTGCGAGTGGACTGACCCGGCCAGCCATGCCGGGGGGCTTGGCGGTCCCGACAGGACTCGAACCTGTGACCTCCGGTTTAGGAAACCGCTGCTCTATCCGGCTGAGCTACGGGACCGCACACTAGGCCTATCGCTTGTGGCAAGCCGGGGAGCAAGAGGAAGGAGCGTCAGGCGTCGGCGAGCCGGCGCGGGCGGAAGGGGAGCGGGGCGACGGGAATGCCCTCGTCGACAAGAGCCCGGACTTCAGCCAGGCTCGCCTCGCCATAGGCGCCGCGCACGGTCTCCCCGCGCTGGGCTGCAGCGTGCCGGGCGCGCGCCTCTTCGGGGAAGCGCGGGCCGACGTCGTCGCATTGCGACTCGATTTCAGCACGGAGTGCGGCGAGCGGATGGCGGTTGCCTTTGCGGGGAACAGCGGGGGCTTGAGGCTGCTTGGTCACCTCGCGGCTGTCACACACCGGGCATGTGAGAAGGCCGGCTTCCTTCTGGCGGTCATAGTCGGCCGCGTTTGCAAACCAGCCCTCGAAGACATGGCCGGCGCTGCAGGCAAGATCATAGACGATCATGCGGCTGGCGCCGGGATGGGGCGGGCGTGGGCGAGTGCCGGGATCCGCGACCGGACGTCAGCAATACGGCCGCGGTCAAGGGTGACGATGGCCTCGCCCGGCGCGTCTCCCATGTCGAGCAGGATTTCGCCCCAGGGGTCAACCACGAGGCTGTGGCCGTAGGTTTCGCGGCCGTCTGCGTGGGTGCCGGTTTGTGCTGCAGCCACCACGAAGCTGCCTGTTTCAATCGCCCGGGCCCGCAGCAGCACATGCCAGTGCGCTCTCCCCGTTGGCCTTGTGAAGGCCGCTGGCACGGCAAGGACTTCGGCGCCAGCGCCAGCAAGGGCGTGGAACAAGGCCGGAAAGCGGAGATCATAGCAGATGGCAAGGCCGAGGCGGATCCCGGCGACATCGACAACCGCTGTGCTGGTGCCGGCGGCAAAGCTTGCTGACTCGCGGTAGCAGCTGCCGTCAGGCAGGTCGACGTCGAACAAGTGGAGCTTGTCATAGCGGGCAAGAATCCGCCCATCCGGGCCAATGACGAAGCTGCGGTTGGCAAGGAGGGGCGAGCCCGGCACCCGGATGGCAAGGGAGCCGATGTGGACGGCGACTTGCTGCGCCGAGGCCGTCGTGCAGAGAGCAGCGAGAACAGGGTCGTCTGCCTCCTGTCGAGCGGCTGCGGAAAGCCGGGTGGGGTTGCGATCGAGGATGCCGCACATCTCGGGCGTAAAGACAAGAGAGGCACCGCGCTTTGCAAGACGCGTGATCGCCGCGCTCAGTTCCCTCGCGCTCTTGCCAGCATCGAGACCTGTTGTCGTCTGGATAAGGCCAATGCTCAGGGTCATGTCGAACCAGCGAGCAGCGGCGCGAGGCCCCCGGCGCGATCGAGTGCGACGAGATCATCGCAGCCACCGATGTGATGGCCGTTGATGAAGATCTGTGGCACGGTGCTGCGGCCGTTGCTGCGGGCAAGCATTTCCTGGCGCTTTGGTCCACCCAAAGTGATGTCAAACTCGACTGGCTCGACGCCGTGGCGGCGCAGCACGGCTTTGGCACGACTGCAGTAGGGACACAGAAACTTGGTGTAGATCTCGACCTTGGCCATGATGCCTTCCTGGACGGTCTTTTCGACTTAAGGTTGCGTGGCCTCGCGCGCAACTCTGGCGAAGGTGCGCACATGGACTTCGGCTGCGCCGGCCCTCTTAAGGGCGGCAGCGCAGGCCGCCGCTGTCGCACCGGTTGTCAGCACATCATCGATGAGCACGCAGACAGCGCCAGCCACGCGCGGCCGTTGCGCTTCTGGCACGGCGAATGCGCCAGCGACCTTCGCCAGGCGCTGGGCGCGGGTGAGACCCCGGGACGAGGGCGTCGCCCGGATCCGCACCAGAAGCTCGGGGGTATGAATGTGGCCGGACATGCGGGCGAGCGATTGGGCGAGAAGGGCGGACTGGTTATAGCCGCGCTGGAGCAAGCGCCAGCGGTGGAGCGGGACGGCAACGAGGACTGCGCCTTCAGGGAGTGCGCTGTCAGCGAGCATCATCCGCGCCATGAGCGAGGCAAGCTCCTCGCGCCCAGTCTTGAACCGCAGCACCAGCGCTCGCGCTGGGCCTGCATAGGCAAGAGGCGCGCGCGCACTGTCAAAGGCCGGCGGCTGGTTGCAGCAAGAGATGCAGACGTCCTCGACAAGGGCATGCGGCGGCATCGGCGTGCCGCAGCGGCTGCACAGCGGATGCGGCAAGCGCGGGAGCGCCGCAAAGCAGGCAGGGCAAAGGCCATGAGCTGTCACCACTGGTGCCTTGCAGGCAGCGCAGGCCGGCGGCATCAGAAGGTCGAGCAAGCCGGCAACAGCAGACAGGGCGAGGGCTTGGACAGTTGCCGCCATGTGGCAAGGCTAGCGCATGGGTGACACCAGCGCGAGGCCCTTTGACCCCGTGTTGCGGCAGCGGGCGCGGGCGCGCCTGCCGCTCACGCGCGCTGATTTTCTGCTGCGCCACGCCTGCGAGGAGCTGGCAGCGCGTGAGGCGCTGCTGCCGCCAGGCCCTGAGGGGCTGGTGCTGACCCTGGGTGCCGGGCCGTTCACCCCTGCGGGCCACATCGCAGCCGATGTTGCCCCGCAGCGGCTGCCGGGCGTGGGCCTGCAGCTTCTGTGCGAGGAGGATTCGCTGCCGTTCGGGGACTCCGCACTTGCACGGATCCGCTCGGTGATGCTGCTGCATGGCGTGAACGATTTGCCCGGCGCGCTGGTGCTCGCCCGCCGGGCGCTTGTTTCCGGCGGTCGCTGGCTTGCCGTCTTCCCTGCGGGCATGGCGCTGCCGCAAGTGCGTGCTGCCTTTCTTGAGGCCGATATGGCAGCAGGTGCCATCGCTGCACGTGTTGGGCCGACGGTGGACCCAGCACAGAGCGCAGCGCTGCTGCAGCGCGCCGGGTTTGTTGAACCGGTTGCGGAAGTCGTGGAAGTGCGCGCCCGCTACCCCGATCTTGCGACCTTGGCGAGGGATGCCCGGGCGATGGGCGAGACCGGCTGGCTTGCAAGGCGGAGCCGCGTGCCGATGACGCGCGGGCGCTGGGCGGCGGCGGAGGCGGCATTCGCCCAGGGTGCCGAGGCGGACGGGAAGGTGACGGTCACGCTCGAGCTGCTGTTCCTGTCGGCGCGCAAGCCCTAGCCGGTGAGGAGGCCGGCGAGATGGGGGCGCACGGTCCCGGGGTGGGTGACGGGGAAGAAGTGGCCGCCCGTTACCCGTGCGGCAACGCGGCACCGGGGGTGGCGCGCGAAGGTCAAGAAATCCGCGTCGGTCACGGTCGACCCGTCGCTTGCTGCAAGGAGTGTGAAGGGCGTTGTGAGATCAGCAAGGCTTGCCTCAAGCGTGGTCGAGACACCGCGGAAGCTGGTTGCTTCCCACGCCGGGGGGCAGGTGAGGCGGCCGTCGTCGGCAAGACCATCCTCGAGATAGGCGTCAAGCGCGGCATCGGGCCAGTGTGCGAAAACGCCGCGATGGTGGAGACGCGCGCGGGCCTCGGCGCGCGACGTAAAGCCAGAGCGGCGGCGCTCGGCGCCCTCGGCCATGGCATTGGGCGGGTTCTCCCCGGCGGCGCGGGCCGCAGCATAGGCCCTGGCGTGTGCGAAAGGGATGAAAGCCGGGTCGAGCAGGAGGAGGGCCGAGACGAGGTCGGGCCGCTGGGCGGCGAGTTCGCATGCAACGGTTGCCCCAAAGCTGTGCCCGGCGAGCAGCACTGGCCGGCCAGGGGAGATGGCAGCGAGGAATGCTGCGAGATCAGCGCGGTAGAGGCTCCAATCGACTGGAATCTCGCCCGGTGTCGCGGGAAGCCGAGTCCGGCCATGCCCGCGCATGTCCGGAAGCCAGATGGCTGGCCGGTCGGCAGCTTCGGCAAATGGGGCAAGGAGGTCGAGATAGACTGCACCGCACATGCCAGTGGCATGGACAAAGACCAGCGCCGGCTGGCCGTCGGCCCCGGGCCAATGGCGGGCGTGGATCGCGCCGCCAGGCACCTCGACGAAGACCGAGCAGGTCACTGCAGAAGAACTGCAGCCGCCTCGGCGTGCCAGCCAAGCCAGACCGGCTCGTCCCAGGTGAAGTCCTCCTGATCCCAGCGAGTGAGGTTGGGACGGATGACTCGGACCATCTTGCCGGTCTCAAGCTTGACTTCGTAGACGGATTCCGAGCCGAGATAGGCGATGTCGGTAATGGTGCCGGCAACGACATTATGGCCTTCGGGCGTGCCTTCCATGACTGGAGGCCCATTACCGTTGTCGCGCTTGTGCAGCTCCATCTTCTCCGGCCGGATGGCAAGCCAGATTGGCACGGTCTCAGACGCGCCAGTGCCATGGTCGAGCCAGGCGACAATGCCCGCCTCGGGCAGGTCGATTATGGCATGGTCGCTTGCATCCTCCCGGATCCGGCCCTCGAACAAGTTCACGGAGCCGATGAAGTCGGCAACCAGGCGCGAGCTCGGGAATTCGTAAAGGTCAGCAGGCGTTGCGACTTGAATGAGACTGCCCTTGTGCATGACGGCACAGCGCGTGGCGAGCGCGAGCGCTTCATCCTGGTCGTGGGTGACCATCACGAAGGTGATCCCGACCCGATCCTGAAGACGGGAGAGCTCGAAGCGGAGCTCTTCCCTCAGCTTGGCATCGAGCGCGGAAAGCGGCTCGTCAAGCAGGACGACGCGCGGGCGTTTGACGAGGGCGCGGGCAAGCGCAACGCGCTGGCGCTGGCCACCAGAGAGCTGGTCTGGCCGGCGGTCGCCAAAGCCCTCGAGCTGGACCAGGGCAAGGGCGTCTGCCACTCGCGCCCGCCTTTCGGCCAAGGGCACCCCATCCATCTTGAGACCATAGGCGATGTTCTCCGCCACGCTCATGTGCGGGAAGACGGCATAAGACTGGAAGACCATGTTGACCGGCCGGCGGTTGGGCGGGATGCGGGTAAAGTCCTGCCCGTCAATGAGGATCTGGCCTCGAGTCGGGGTTTCGAAGCCGGCCAGCATCCGGAGCAGCGTGGTCTTGCCACAGCCCGAAGGGCCCAACAGGGCAAAGAACTCGCCCTCGGCAATGGTGAGCGAGACATCATCGACGGCGACGACAGGACCGAATCTTTTGGTCACACGGCGGAACTCGATGATGGGCGGGGCATTGGTCATGACGGCACGATCCTTTCGCCAGCGATCGCCTGGACGCGCAGGGCAAGCACGGTCAAGGCGACCGTGAGCAGCAGAAGGATGGTCGAAGCCGCATTGATCTCGGGCGTGATTCCGAACCGGACCATGGAATAGACCTTGACCGGGAAGGTGACGGTGTCGGGTCCGGCAGTGAAGAAAGTAATGACGAAATCGTCGAGGCTGAGGGTGAAGGCGAGGAGCGCGCCTGCGACCAGGCTGGGTTTGAGGTGCGGGATAACGACATCGAAGAGGGCCCGCCATGCGCCGGCTCCGAGATCGCGTGCAGCTTCCTCGGCCTCGCGGTTGAAGCTCGTCAGCCGGGCACGCACGACGACCGCGACAAAGGGGAAGATGAAGGCGACATGGGCGATGACGATCGGGCCGAGGTTGAGCGGCCAGGGGAGGTCCTGAGGCCAGGGAAGGATGCGAGAGAAAAAGATGAGCATAGCAACCCCGAGCGCGATTTCGGGAACAACGATGGGAATCGTGAAGGCACCGCTGATGAGGCCAAGTCCTGGAAAGCGAAACCGCCACAGCGCGAGGGCAGCGAGCGTTCCAAGCAGGAGCCCGAGGATGGTCGAGAGGCCAGCGATGGCAAGCGAGTTGCCGAGAGCTGCGACGAGCTCGACATTGCCGGTGAGCTTCTCATACCATCTGAGCGTGAAGCCGCGCCACACGGTCGTCTGGCGGCTGTCATTGAAGCTCATGACAATGAGGACGAGGAGGGGGAGGTAGAGAAAGAGACCGACAGCCGCGAGGATGAGCCGGAACGGCCAGCGGCGGGAATAGTCGAGGAGGTCTGGCAGGCTCACGCCGGCTGCTCCCGCCGGCGCAACAGCGCTTGCACGGCAAGTGCGAACAGGGTGAGGTCAACAAGGAGGAAGGTGAGCGCAGCGCCGAACGGCCAGTCGTTGGCGCGCTTGAACTGGCGCTCGATGACATTGGCGATCATCTGGCTGTCAGGCCCGCCCAGGAGATCGGGTGCAAGATAGCTGCCAAGCGCAGGGATGAAGGTGAGGAGGAGCCCAGCCATGATGCCGGGTGCAGCCAGCGGCAGGATAATCCGGATGATAGTGGCAAAGTGCGACGCCCCCAAATCAAGGCTTGCTTCAATGAGCGAGCGGTCGAGACGGTCGAGGCTTGCACAGATGGGGAGCACCATGAAGGGAAGGTGGATGTAAACGAGGCCGAGGATGACGGCCGCATTGCTATAAAGAAGCGCAAGCGGGCCGAGGCCGAAGGCACTGAGCGCCCAGTTGACCACCCCCTCATCGCGCAACACGGTCATGAGAGCATAGGTGCGGATGAGGAGATTGGTCCAGAACGGGAGCATGATGGCAACAAGGAGGAGAGTGCGCTTGCGCCGGGGGGCAAGGGCAATAGCGATTGCGACTGGGAAGCCGAGCAGGAAGCAGACAAGGGTTGCAAGCCCTGCGATGGCGAAGGATTTTGCGAAGATCCCGAGATAGACGGGCTCGAACGTCCGCGCGTAATTGGCGAAGGTGCCGGAGAGCGCAATATCGGCAACCCCGACATTGGTTCCAAAGCTGTAGGCAAGGACGACGGCAAGGGGCAGGGCGAGGAAAAGCAAGAACCAGCCAAGCGGCGGAGCGAGGATGGCAAGGAAAGGTCCGGGCGCCTGGCGCCAGTCGAGCTTATTGTCCATCTGCCCCTCTCTGCCCGGTGCGCGTTTCAGGCCGCGCGCATGCGAGTGATGAGCTCCTCAAAAAGGCGCTGCGTCTCGGCGCCCTCGAAGCGGCCCCATTCGCTCGCCTCAAAACCTGGGCCGGACGGAAAGATGACAGGGTTGCTTGCATATTCAGCAGGCATGAGGGCCTTGGCTGCAGCGTTGGGCGTGGGGTAGAGAATGGACGCCGCAATCCCCTTCCCGACTTCGGCGTCGAGCAGGAAGTTGATAAACTCGTGGGCAAGTTCCAGATCCCTGGCACCCCGCGGGATGGCAAGCGTGTCGGCATTGATGAGGGAGCCCTCGCGTGGCACGACGAAGGCAAGGTCGGAGTCTTCCCGCATCCGCTGGGCGATGTCGCCATTGTATTCAAGGACGAGATCGACTTCGCCGGCAAGTAGAAGGTCTTGCCCGTCATCCTCGTGGAAGCGACGGATATTGGGCTTCTGTCGGGCCAGCATGTCGGCGACAGCCTGGGCGGTTTGTGCATCCACTCCGACGAGCGATCTCCCCATATATTTGGCACCGAGGCGAATGAGGTCGGCAGCATCGGTGATGAGGGCGATCCGGTCATTGTAGAGATCGCTGTCGAACAGCCATTTCCAGCTGTCGGGCGTGCCCTGGACTCGGGACTTGCGATAGCCGATCCCGAGCACCAGCCACGTGTAGGGCACAGAATGGCGGGGCGCAGGATCCCAGGCGGCCTCGCGGAAGGCAGGGTCGATGTTGGCGAAGTTCGGGACCTTTCCCATGTCGATGGGCTCGAGCATGTCCGCCTCGCGCATGCGGGTGACGAACTCGTTTGACGGCACGATGACGTCGTAGCCTGGGTTTCCGGCCTTCAGCTTGGCGAACAGCTCGTCATTGCTTGCAAAGAAAGACTGGTTGACCAGCACGCCGGTTTTGGCGCGGAAATCCGCAAGCGTCGTCTCGCCCACATAGTCTTGCCAGTTGTAGAAATTGAGGCGGCGCTCGTCGCCGCGGCCACAGCCGGAAAAGGAGAAGCCGACTGCTGCCACACCCATCCCGGCAAGGAGCTTGCGGCGGGAGACTGAAGTTGCATCACGCGGCCCTGCCATCCTTCCCCCCATTTGTCACCATCAGGGCACAAGGACTAACCGGTTGCGAGGCGGGGATGAAGCCCCCTTGCGTCAGCGGCGCCTGGCCGGATCCGCGCTTCCCTGTTCAACGAGGCTCGACAAGAGGCTGTCATTGAGGTCGGTCGGTTCCGCCAGCAGGTCAGCAACCTGGACGCGCTGGCCGGCGTTGCGGGCAGCGAGCACCTGGAAGCCCGAGGCGAGCAGCGCCTCGACATTGGCATCGCGGCTCAGGCGAGTCGGGCTGCCGAGCACGACGGCAACCAGGCGGCGGTTGTGGCGCACGGCAGAGGCTGCAAGCGTAAAGCCAGCCGCATTGGTAAAGCCAGTCTTGATCCCATCGACTCCCGGCATGCTGCGAAGCAGGTGGTTGTGGTTGGGCAGGGTGCGGCCCTGGAACACGAACTGCTGCTGCTGGAAATAGCCATAGTATTGCGGGAAATCCCGGATGAGTGCGAGGCTCAGCGTCGCAAGATCACGCGCGGTCGTCACTTGGCGGCTGTCCGGCAGGCCAGACGGGTTCACAAACCGGCTTCTTGTCATGCCAAGCGCCTGGGCCCGGTGGGTCATGAGGCGTGCGAACTCCTGCTCCGAGCCGCTGATATGTTCGGCAAGCGCGACTGCGACATCGTTGGCAGACTTGGTGGCAAGGGCACGGATGGCTTCATCGACCGACAGCGTCTGGCCTGGCTTCAGACCGAGCTTCGATGGGCGCTGTGCAGCGGCCTTGATGCTGATTGTGACAGGGTCGTCGAGACGGATCTGGCCAGCTGCCAGACGCTCGAAGACGAGGTAGAGCGTCATCACCTTGGTGATGGAGGCGGGAAACCGCTCGGCATCGGGTTGGCGGGCATAGAGCACCTCGCCCGTGCTTGCATCGAGCAGGATCGCAGCATAGCGGGACTGGGCAAAAAGGCTGGTGGCCACGGCCGGCGCCGGCGAGAGATTTGGCAGCGCAGAGGCAAGCGCCAGTGCTGTCGCTGCGCGCCATGCCCAGCCCGAAACTCGACCCATGTGTCTCATCTGTGCCAGGCTAACCTGGCCTTGCGCGGAAGGGAAGGGCGAAGATGTCGGAAGTGGAGGTGATGCCAGGTCACCGGCTGGTCGATGGCGTTGCATTTGAACTGACGCAAGGCCTTACACCCTATCGAGATGCGCTCTTGCGGATGGAGCGCGAGGTGGCCGCCATCGCTGCTGGCGCGGCCGCGGAGCGGATCTGGTTTCTTGAACATCCACCCGTGGTGACCGCAGGCACGTCAGCGCGCCCGCAAGAGCTTGTCGAGCCGGATCGCTTCCCCGTGGTGGTGGCTGGCCGCGGCGGGAAATACACCTGGCACGGGCCGGGCCAGCGCGTTATCTATGTGCTGCTCGACCTCAGACGGCGGGGGCGGGATGTGCGGCGGCTGGTGGCCGCGCTTGAGGACTGGGGGATTGCCGCCCTCGCAAGGCTCGGGGTGGCAGCGCGGCGCAGCAAGACTGGCACCGGGATCTGGGTTGGCGAAGGCGCGGACGAAGCGAAGATCGGAGCTATTGGCCTTAGAGTCCGGCACTGGGTCAGCTTTCATGGGATGGCGCTCAATGTGGCGGCTGACCTCTCGGCCTATCGGGCGATCGTGCCATGCGGGCTTGCTGACAGCCGGGTGACACGCCTTGTCGATCATGTCCCCGGAGCCGACATGGAGGCGCTCGATGCTGCCCTTCTTGCCGAGGCCGATCGCTTTCTTGCTGCCCTGCCGATAGCGCTTGAGGCGACCGCCAAAGGCCGCTAGGCGTCGCAAGGAGCGCGGCGCGAGCGTGCCGGGCAGCAGGTGAGGGAGAGACGATGCGGGTGATGCTGCCAGCGCTGACGCTGCTGCTCGCCGCCTGTGGCGGAGCGGACAAGGCTTCGGATGCAGCCGGCAGCGCGGGCGACTCCGCGGAGGTCAAGGCGGAGGCGGCGATGCCTGCAGGCGAGCTCGCGCAACTCGAGAACGCGATTTCGGACACCACCGTTGCCGAGGTGGTGGCAGATGATCCGGGCGGGCGCCTGGCCGATGGGCCAGACGTGCCGGCAATGGCTGATCCGCTTGCATCCCCCATGCCTGAAGCGCCGGTTGAAGCGGTCCAGTCTGGTGTGCCGGCGCCAGGGACACCAGCGCCGGCCGGCAAGTGAGCTTCGCGTTGTCTGACCTAGGGAGACCAAGATGAGCCTGACCGATATCACTGCAGGAATGAAGGAGCGCGTTGAGAAGAATGGCGCTATCGCCGGCAAGCGCGTCGTGTTCGACTTCGGCGAAGATGGGGCCGTCCTCATCGATGGCACCGGTGACACACCGTGCGTCTCGAACGATGGCTCTGCCGCCGACTGCCGGATCAAGGTCTCGATGGCCGATTTCGCGGAAATCGCAGCTGGCAAGCAGAACGCCCAGATGGCCTTCATGATGGGCAAGCTGAAGGTCGAGGGGGACATGTCGATCGCCATGCAGCTGGGAAAGATCCTGGCCTGATGCGAAAAATATTGGCCGGGGTTGCGGGCTGGCTGCTGCTCGCCGCCCCGGCGACCGCCTGGGCAACCCCCGCCGAGCTCGGAACGCTTGCAGGCATGACGGCGCGGGAGGCGGAGGCGCATGCGATCTGGTCGATGCGGGCTGGGCTCAATGTCGCGGCATTGCAGTGCAGCTTCTCGAAATCCTATCGCATGGTTGAGAACTACAATGCCTTTCTGCGCCAGCATGCAGATGAGCTTGCCAGCGCAGTCAAAACGCTTGCCGGCTATTTCGCCCGCACTGCAGGCGCCCGCAACGGCCCACGCGCCAACGACCGCTACAATACCAAGCTCTATCAGGGCTATTCGACCTTCGAGGCGCAATATGCCTTCTGCGACCGGGCAGCGATGATTGTTCGGGCGGCGCTTGGCGTGCCCAAGGGCAAGCTCGGCGGCTTTGTCAGAGCCGAGCTTCCTGCGCTCCGCCAGGCTCTCACCGCCAGCTACCGGGATGAGCCGCTGGCGCAGACCAGTCTCAGTCTTGTGAAGGTGCCTGATCTTTCGTCCGGTTGCAGCGTCCGCGGCAACCCGCCCCTCCTGCGCTGCTAGGCCGTCTTCCCGGCTGGCAAGCAAGAGCGGCCTAAGGCGCTCCGACGTGTTCGCTGCGGCGGTCGCTCGTGCCGAAGGCGCCAGGCGCTGGGGCGGGGGTCAAAGCTGGGCGATGTTGACTGGGTCTCCGGGTGTGACATGGATGGGGCGGCCGATGGCGGGGACATCGATGAGGGTCGTAGCACCCTCTCTGATCTGGGCAAGGAAGCGCCTGCCGCTTGCATCAAGACGGCCAATGATGATTGCGAAGGCTGGCTCGCCGCGGTCGTGGATGACCGTCATCGTCTCGATGGTGGCGGGACCTTCCGGCTGTTCTGTAAACGCAGGGGAAGGCTCAGCATCGAGGTCAGCCTGCGGGGCGGCCGGGTCGGCCTCGGGAAAGGGTCGCGGCGCGGTGCTCCAGATGCCGAAGCTGTGCTTGGTAAGATAGCCGCCGTTTGCAAAGACGAGGCCACGGGTGCCTGGCGCTGCCCGGCAGCGGGCCGCCACCTCGGCAATCCCGTGCATGGAATAGTTGTTGCCTGGGCCGCCGAAATAGGGGAGACCGCCGGTCAGTGTCAGGCCGCGGGGGTCATCATGGGCGATCCCGAGCATATCAGCGGCAATCTCGACTGCACTCGGGAAGCAGGAATAGAGATCCATGTGGGCAATGCCGGCCATGTCGGTTCCGGCCATGGCAAGGGCATGGGCGGCACCAGCGCGGATGGCAGGAGATGACCAGTAGTTGAGGCGACTGGTGACAAGGATCTTGTCGACCGTGTCGGCAGCGCCATGCAGGTAGACGCGCTTGCAAGCCGGCACGCCCAGCCGGTCGGCAGCGGCGGTCGACATCAGCAGCAGGGCTGCCGCTTGGTCAACGAACATGTTGCTGTTCAGATACTTGGTATAGGGATAGCCGATGTAGCGGTTCTCGTCCGTCGGGGTGATGAGTTCGTCGGCGGTGCGCGCCAAGGGCAGTTGGGCATAGGGGTTGGTGGCAGCCACTTCCGTGAAGCGGGCCATGAGCCTGCCGATGGCTTGGCGGTGTGCAAGCGGGTCGCGGCCGTAATGGGCGCCAAGCGCGTTCTCGAACAGCGGGTAGACGTTGACGGGAAGCCCGATGCCGTGGGCGAACTCGTGCGGGGAGACAAAGCGGATCTCTGACCCAAGGGTCTCGGCATCTTGCGGACTTTCCTCGGCCCAGTCGAGGGTGAGCCCAGCCTTCTGGGCGCGGCTCTGGGTCCGGATGGGTTCGCAGCCGGCAAGGAGCACCACCTCGTGCTCGCCGCGGGCGATCTCGGCCATGAAGCGGGTGGCGAGCATTTGCGGCGTATTGCCGCCGACCGGGCCGTAGACCGTTCGGCGGGGGGTGGCACCAATGCGCCGGGCGATGCAATGGGACAGGTTGTTCTGCTTGCCAAACGGCGCGCCGAAGCCCGAGTCCTGGAACAAGCGGACGGTCACAATGGCGTCGATTGCAGCGACGATGGCGGCCTGGTTGCCGCCGCAATCGGCAATCGCGGCGCGGGCGGCGGTTGCGAGCATCTCCTGGGGGGAAAGCCCTTCGCCAGGCGCGCTGTCGCGGTCCACCCACTGGGCAAGGCCGACGAGGACGGGGGTTCGCGGATCAGGTCTCATACACGCGGCGGTGGGCGCCTGGCACGCGCGGGGCAAGCCCCGAATTTCGCAAGCGCCCGCCCAGCGCTTGACGCAACCGCCGGCACGCGGCGAGGAGAGGCGGATGCGCGCTGCTCTTGCCCTTTTTGCCCTTCTTGCTCTCCCCGCCAATGCCCAGCCGAAGCTCTCGCCAGAGGCAGTGGCGGCACGCGTGCTGAAGGCGATGCCAGTCATCGACGGCCACAATGACTGGCCCTGGGCGATGCGGACCCACTATGGGCTTGAGAAGGCGCGTGCCGCTGATCTCTCTGCGGATCCGACAAGGCGCGCGCCGCAGCCGGGACACACGTCGATCCCGCTCCTGCGCCAGGGGAAGGTGGGGGGCCAGCTTTGGTCGCTCTATGTGCCGATGCGGCTGAAGGGCGAAGATGCCGTCCGCACCAGTTTCGAACAGATCGACCTCATGAAGACATGGATTGCGCGCCATCCTGAGGTGTTTGAGCTGGTGACAACTGCCGAGGGAATGGAGCGGGCGATCCGTCGGGGACGGATCGGTTCCATGCTTGCCTTCGAGGGCGCGCACCAGGTGAACGACGACATTGCCGTGTTGCGGCGCGCTCATGCTGCCGGCGTGCGGGCCATGACGCTCACCCATTCGCAACCCTCAGCCCTCTTCGACAGCGCGACTGCCGAACCCCGGTACAGTGGCATGGCAGCCGGTGGGCGCGCGATGATCGCCGAGATGAACCGGCTGGGCGTGCTGGTCGATCTCTCGCATGTCTCGCCAGCGGTCATGCACCAGGTGCTCGACGTGACGAAAGCGCCGGTCATCTTCTCGCATTCATCCGCCAAGGGTGTCACCAATCATCCGCGCAACGTGCCTGACGATGTGCTAAGGAGACTGCCGGCCAATGGCGGCCTCGTGATGGTGACCTTTGTTCCCGCCTTCATCGACCAGGCGCGTGCGGACTGGCAGAACCGGTGGCAGGCCAACGCCCTGGTGGCGGGAAGCAGTGCGGATGGGCGAGCGCGAATGACCGCCTGGGACAAGGCGAACCCGCGACCGGTCTCGACTCTCGCTATGGTTGCCGACCATATCGAGCATGTGGCGAGGGTTGCCGGCCATGACCATGTCGGGCTGGGCGGCGACTATGACGGCGTGCCCGACTTGCCTCAGGGTCTTGAGACGGTTGCAACCTATCCTGCGCTCTTCGCCGAGCTTGCCCGGCGCGGATGGAGTGAGGCGAACCTGCGCAAACTTGCGGGCGGAAACTTCCTGCGGGTCTTGCGCGCGAACGAGAAGGTGGCAGCGCGGCTCAGCCGGAATTGAACCAGCGGCACTTGAGAAGGTGGGCGTGTGCTTCCCGGACAGCGATCAGCCGGCCTTCGTGGCGGCGGTCGCCGGCGTTCGCATCCGGGTGGTAGCGCCGCACGAGGGCGCGGTAACGGCGCTTGACGTCAGCAAGCGTCGCCGTCTCGGGAAGGTCGAGCACGGCGAGCGCCCGGCGGTCTTCAGGCCGAAGCCGGGAAGGCGTGGCTGCGGCAGCCTTCCAACGCAGCACGCCAAGCGGATCATCGATCCCGGCGGCTGCCCGGCGCGGGTCGGCGTGGCGCGCGAGGGCCTCGACTTCGCGCTCCCAGCGCGGATAGGGCGACTGGGCCTGCCAGATCTCCTCGGCGGTCATGCCTTCGAACCAGTTCCAGGACGCATTGAATGCGCGGACATGGGCAAGGCAGAAATACTGGACTGGCGGCGGCCCGGCAGCAGGGGCGAAGGCGCTGCCCGGGCGATAGAGGGGAGCACGATAGTTGCCGGGCTCGGGGCAACCGGGGTGGGCGCAGGGCCGGCATTCAGGGTCCTGGCCGTCTCGATCTGGCGCGGATCTTTTGGACACCACCATGGGCGGTCTATAGGGCATCTAGCAGCGATGCGGGAGCGGGCGAAATGACCGGGCCAGGAAGGAGCCGGGCAGTGGCGGACGAGATCAAGCGGCGTCTCACAGAGGCGTTGGCGCCAGTGCGGCTGGAGGTGGTGAATGAGAGCGCGCTCCACGCCGGCCACGCCGGGGATGACGGCTCAGGGGAGAGCCACTTCCGCGTGCTGGTGGAAAGCTCTGCCTTTGCCGGCAAGAGCCGGGTGGCGCGGCAGCGGATGGTGAACGAGGCCCTGGCCGATCTGCTATCCGGGCGGGTCCATGCGCTGGCGCTGCGGTGCATCGCCCCTGGCGAGGATGGCTGAGTCTTCTGCCCGGGGAATGGGAGCTCTGCGCGGGTCGGCTTTCGCCCATGGTTGAGCTTGTCCTGCCCGGTGGCGCAGCGCTTGAGCTGGGGTCTTCAGGGGCTGTTCGGTCGGGAAGGGGAATGAGCCCGCCCGCCTTCGACCGTTTTGTTGCTGTCGACTGGTCGGGCGCGAGGGGCTCACGGCACCTGGGCGTGGCAGTGGCGGTGGCCGAAGCGGATGGTGGGGCACCGATGCGAGTTGAGCCGCCGCGGGCTGGCGGCTGGGCGCGGGGCGAAGTGGGTGCGTGGCTCTCTGACCTGCCCGGGCGGGTTCTTGCCGGGTTCGATTTCTCCTTCGCTCCGCCCTATCTCGACCGGGGTGCCTACCTGCCTGGGCTTAGCGCACCGGACTGCGGCCCGGCCTTTTGGGCCTTTGTCGACTCGCACTGCCAGGACGACCCCGACCTTGGCGCGCACGGCTTTGTCGAGGGCGTGGCGCGGCCCCATTTCTGGATGGGCGCGCAGGATGGCGCCAAGCGCGACTATCTGCGCTGGCGGGTGTGCGAGGCGGCGTTCAATGCCGGCGGCGGCGGCAAGGCCTCGTCCGTGTTCGACTGTGTCGGCGCGGCGCAAGTGGCGCGCGCCAGCTTCTCGGGCATGCGGCTGTTGCATCGGCTGCGGGGAGGGTTTGCCGTGTGGCCGTTTGATCCGGCAGGCGAGCGGACGGTGGTGGAAATCTATACCCGGGCGATGCTGCGACATGCCGGCGGTCGGGGTCTGAAGCTGCGCGATCCGGCCGGGCTGTCCGCAGCGCTTGCCGCGTTCGGGAGCGGCGCACCGGAGGGCTGGTTTTCCGACCACGAGACGGACGTGCTTGTTTCCGCCGCGGCGCTGCGGGCGATGGCCGGGGACCCGCGCTGGTGGGCGCCCCCCGGGTTGACCGAAGCGGTTGCGAGAACCGAGGGCTGGACCTTCGGCGTGGCCTGAGGTGCGCATGTTTCGGGGGGTGCGAGCGGCGTCCCACTCAGCTTATATGCCAATGTGATGCCGTGGCTACTCGTTGCTGCTGGAGGCGCGCTTGGCGCGTGCGCCCGCTTTGGTGTGGGGCGGCTGGTGGGCGGCGGCCTATGGCCATCGGCCACGTTCGCCGTGAACCTTCTCGGCGGGCTTCTCATGGGGTTGCTCGCCGGCTGGCTGGCGGCGCGCGGCGGGAGCGAGGGGGCGCGATTGTTCCTCGGCGTGGGCGTGCTCGGCGGGTTCACGACATTTTCGGCCTTCAGCCTCGAGCTCTGGCTCCTGCTCGAAAAGGGCGCCTGGGGTGTGGCCCTTGGCTACGCGGTGGCTTCGGTCATGCTGGCGGTCGCCGGGCTCGGGCTCGGGCTTTGGCTGATGCGGGGGCTTGCATGAGCCGGGCCTTCACGGTTGCCGAGGGTGACGATGGCATCCGGCTCGACCGCTGGGTATCGCGCAATCTGCCGGGCGTGCCCTTCACGGCGGTCGCGCGCTGGGCCCGGACCGGGCGGCTCCGGCTGGACGGGACCAGGGCGAAGCCGGGGGACCGGGTGCAGGCCGGGCAGGTGGTGACGCTCCCCGAGAACGCGCCCGAGGTGCGGCCGGCGCCACGCGAGCGCGCGGTGCGGCCGCTTTCGGACGAGGAGGCGGCGTTTGCGCAGAGTCTCGTCATCCACAGGTGCGAACATGCGCTGGTGCTGGCCAAGCCGCCGGGGCTTGCCGTGCAGGGCGGCACACGGACGGCGGTCCATGTGGACGGACTGCTCGATGCGCTGCGCTTTGGTGCGCGCGAGCGGCCGAGGCTGGTCCACCGGCTCGACAAGGACACGTCAGGCGTGCTGCTCCTGGCGCGCTCGGCGCGCGCTGCCGCCTTTTTCGGCCGCTGCTTCGCAACGCGGGACACCAGGAAGCTCTACTGGGCGCTGCTCATCGGCGTGCCCGAGCTCAAGGACATGCGGATCGACATCGCCATCGGCAAGCAGCCGGGGACGGGTGGGGAGAAGATGCAGCCGGACCGGCATGGACGAAGTGCCGTCTCGCGAGTGCGAGTGATGGACCGGGCCGGGAACCGTGTCTCCTTGTGCGAAATGCGGCCGCTGACGGGGCGCACCCATCAGCTCCGGGTGCATGCGGCAGCGATCGGCCACCCCATCGTGGGCGACGGGAAATATGGCGGGGCAGGCGCGTTTTTGACTGGAGGCGTCTCGCGCAAGCTCCATCTCCACGCCCGGCGCCTCGTGATCGATTTGCCCGGCGGGGGCAAGCTTGACGTGACCGCCGAGCCGCCCGAACATTTTTTGGCCAGCCTCGCGCTTCTCGGGCTGGCGCCTGACGGGGGCTCCTGATGCGGCTTGCCGTCTTCGACTGCGACGGAACGCTTGTCGATTCGTCCGCCAATATCGTCCGGGCGATGCATGCGACCTTTGCTGCCTTCGGCCTGCCCGACCCCGATCCTCCGGCAGTGCGGCGGGTGGTTGGGCTTTCGCTGGTGGACGCAATGCAGGCGCTGCTGCCTGAAGCGGATGCTGATCTTCACCTGCGCTTGGCCGCCGACTACAAGCTTGCCTTCCAGCGGCTGCGCGCCGACCATCGTCTCGACCCGGAGCCGATGTTCGAGGGCGTGAAGGAGCTGCTCGACTCCCTTCGGGGCCGGGGTTGGCTTTTGGGCGTAGCCACCGGCAAGAGCGACCGGGGGCTTGCGCTGTGCCTTGGCCACCATGGTATCGCCGACCGGTTTGTGACACTCCACACGGCCGACCGGCATCCGTCCAAGCCCAATCCGGCGATGCTTCGAGCCTGCCTTGCCGACGCCGGGGTCAGCGCTGAGCAGGCGACCATGATCGGCGACACGGTGTTCGATATGGGGATGGGGGTGGCAGCCGGAGTCCGGGCGTTCGGCGTGGGTTGGGGCTATCATGAGGCCGCCGAGCTGAAGGCGGCTGGCGCGCTCGCCGTTGCCCGCGATGCAGCTGAGCTTTCTTTCCTGCTCGATGGCTGAGCGCGATCCGGCCGAAGTGCGGCTGTGGCAACTCACGCTGGCACGGCTTGCGGGCGTCGGCATCGCAGTTCTCGGGCTCTGGGTCGTTGGGACGACGCCGCTTGACAGCGCGAGCCCCTTTGCCGGTCTGGCCCTGATGCTAGCAGGGGCAGGGCTCGTGACCTTCGCACCCCGGCTTTTCCGGTGATGCGCTTCTGGCACAAGGCCGTGGCGGCGCCGGTCGAAGGCGGCCATGGCGTGCTTCTGGATGGCCGGCCAGTCCGGACGCCAAAGCGCGCCCTTCTTGCGGTGCCAACGGCAGCGCTCGCCGAGGCGATCGCGGCGGAGTGGGCGGAAGTGGCAGCAACCGTTGACCCGCGCACCATGCTCCTGACTGGGCTTGCCAATGCCGCGATTGACGTGGTGGCTCCGGATCCAGCGCAGTTTGCGGCGGGATTGGCCGCCTACGGGGCGAGCGATCTCACCTGCTACCGTGCCGAGGCGCCAGCGGAGCTGGTGGGGCGGCAGGTGGCGGCCTGGGAGCCGGCCTTGAAGGCGGTGGAGCGAGCGCATGACCTCGTCTTCCGGCGGACGACCGGAGTGCTGCCGGTGGCGCAACCGGCAGAGACGCTTGCTCGGCTCGAGGTGCTTCTGGCGGCCTTCTCGCCATTCCAGCTGGCGGCGCTGTCGCCGGTTGTGACGCTGTCAGGCTCAGTGGTGCTGGGACTGGCACTGGCGGCCGGCCTCATCGATGCGGAAAGAGCGTTCGCGGCTGCTGAGATCGATTTCGCATGGCAGGCCGAGCGGTGGGGTGAGGATGCCGAAGCGACGGCAGCGCGAGACAACCGGGCGATGGCGTTCCGTGCCGCAGCCAAGTTCCTGGCGCTCGCAAGTGACAGGAGGGGTTGACGGCGGGGCCGGGCGCGGCTTCGCAGGCGCAAACCCGGGAGAGTGGCATGCTGAAGGTGCTGGAAGAGCTGGAGCGGCGGCGGGAAGCAGCGCGGCTGGGCGGAGGCGAGAAGCGGATCGAAGCGCAGCACGCCAAGGGCCGGCTGACGGCCCGGGAGCGGCTCGAGATCCTACTCGATGAGGGGAGCTTTGAGGAGCTCGACATGTATGTCGAGCATAATTGCACCGACTTCGGCATGGCCGAGACGGTCATCCCCGGCGACGGCGTGGTGACTGGCTCGGGCACGATCAACGGCCGGCTGGTGTTCGTCTTCTCCCAAGATTTCACCGTCTTCGGTGGCTCGCTGTCTGAGCGGCATGCGCAGAAGATCTGCAAGATCATGGACATGGCGATGAAGGTGGGGGCGCCTGTCATCGGCCTCAATGACAGTGGCGGGGCCCGCATCCAAGAAGGTGTGGCAAGCCTTGCCGGCTATGCCGAGGTGTTCCAGCGCAATGTCCTCGCCTCGGGCGTCATCCCGCAGATCTCGCTCATCATGGGCCCTTGCGCGGGCGGGGCGGTCTATTCACCAGCGATGACCGACTTCATCTTCATGGTGAAGGACAGTTCCTACATGTTCGTGACCGGGCCCGATGTGGTCAAGACGGTGACGAACGAAGTGGTGACCCAGGAGGAGCTCGGAGGTGCCATCACCCATTCGACGAAATCGGGCGTCGCTGACCTTGCCATGGAAGATGACGTCGACGCTCTCATCCGCACGCGTGACTTCTTCGACTATCTGCCGCTCAACAACCGGCAGGCGCCGCCGGCAAGGCCCTCCGCCGACCCCCATGACCGTGAGGAGCCTTCGCTCGACACTCTCGTGCCGTCTTCGGCGACAAAGCCCTACGACATGCATGAACTCATCCGGAAGGTCGCAGATGACGGGGAGTTCTTCGAGCTCCAGCCGAACCATGCCGGGAACATCCTGGTGGGCTTCGGCCGGATCGAGGGGCACACGGTTGGGTTCGTCGCCAACCAGCCAATGGTTCTGGCCGGCTGCCTCGACATCGCCGCTTCCAAGAAGGCCGGACGGTTCGTCCGCTTCTGCGATGCCTTCAATATCCCTATCATTACCTTTGTCGATGTGCCCGGCTTTCTCCCTGGCGTGGCGCAAGAGCATAACGGCATCATCAAGAATGGGGCAAAGCTGCTCTTCGCCTATGCGGAAGCGACCGTGCCGAAGATTACCGTGATTACCAGAAAAGCCTATGGCGGGGCCTATGACGTGATGGCCTCCAAGCATCTGCGCGGCGACCTCAACTATGCCTGGCCGACCGCGGAAATCGCCGTCATGGGGGCGAAGGGAGCGGTCGAGATCATCTTCCGGGGCGAAGCGGGCGACCCGGAGGCGATTGCCCGGCGCACAGCCGAATATGAGGCACGCTTTGCCAACCCCTTCGTGGCGGCCAGCAAGGGCTTCATTGACGAAGTCATCATGCCCCGGACGACCCGCCGGCGAATTGCCATTGGCTTGCGCAAGCTCCGCACCAAGAGCCTCGAGAACCCTTGGAAAAAGCACGACAATATTCCGCTGTAGGCCGAAGGCGCACGGCGCCAGCGCAAGCTGGTCGCCGAGACGCCGAAGGCCCGGCCGGCCGGGCGCGACCGCTTCGCGGACTTGGCCCGCGAACGCGAACCGGACCGACGGCGCGGCCTTGCCGCGCAACCCCTTCGTTCTGGGGATGGTCCGGGCGGACTCGCGGGCTTTGCCCGCGGCCGCAGGACAGGGCATCAGGACTGGGCATCAGGACAGGGCATGCAACGCCGGCTGCGGGCAATCGGCCGCAGCGATGACCGTGAACGGAAGAGTCCGATTGCGGCTCCGGCGTGCGGCCCCTACATTTGCTCGCGAAAGGCGGTTTTCATGTCTGACAGCAATCGCAAGCCCCCCTCGCCGATGATGAAGAACCTGCTCATGTGGGCGGGGATCCTGTTTGCCCTCGTGCTCGTTGTGCAGGTGGTCCAGGGACCTTCGCGCTCCGACCGGGGCGGTCAGGAAATCGCCTATTCCGAGTTTCTGAAGAAGATTGATGAGGGCCAGGTGCGCGAAGTCGCCATCTCCGGCCGCCAGATCACTGGCTCGCTTACCAACGAGACCAGTTTCCGCACCCATAATCCGGGTGACATGCAGCTCATCGAGCGGCTGCGGCAGAAGAATGTTCGGTTCGACTCCGTGCCGGAGGAGCGGCCGAGCCTCCTCCAGCAGATCGTGGTGGGCGCACTTCCCTTCCTGCTGATGATCGGCATCTGGATCTTCTTCATGCGGCAGATGCAGAACGGCCAGGGCCGCGGCGCCATGGGCTTTGGCAAGTCGCGCGCGCGCCTCCTGACCGAGAAGCATGGCCGGGTGACCTTCGATGATGTGGCAGGCATTGATGAGGCGCGCGAGGAGCTGCAGGAGATTGTCGATTTTCTGAAGGATCCCTCGAAGTTTCATCGCCTTGGCGGCAAGATTCCGAAGGGGGCGCTTCTTGTCGGGCCGCCGGGCACGGGAAAGACGCTCTTGGCGCGTGCCATCGCGGGCGAAGCGAATGTTCCCTTCTTCACCATATCGGGCTCGGACTTCGTTGAGATGTTCGTAGGCGTGGGTGCGAGCCGGGTGCGCGACATGTTCGAGCAGGCCAAGAAGAACGCGCCCTGCATCATCTTTATTGACGAGATCGACGCTGTCGGCAGGCACCGCGGCGCAGGGCTTGGCGGCGGCAATGACGAGCGCGAACAGACGCTCAACCAGCTGCTCGTCGAGATGGACGGGTTTGAGGCCAATGAGGGGATCATCATCGTGGCAGCGACCAACCGCCCGGACGTGCTTGATCCGGCGCTGCTGCGCCCCGGGCGGTTTGACCGCCAGATCGTCGTCGGCCGCCCCGATATCGAGGGCCGGGAGAAAATCCTCCAGGTGCATATGCGCAAGGTGCCGCTCGCGCCGGATGTGAATGCTCGCGTGATCGCCCGGGGCACGCCGGGCTTCTCGGGCGCAGACCTTGCCAATCTTGTCAATGAAGCCGCGCTTCTTGCAGCACGGCGGGGCAAGCGGCTGGTGGCCATGGCCGAGTTCGAGGACGCCAAGGACAAGGTGATGATGGGCGTCGAGCGCAAGTCGATGGTGATGACGGAGGAGGAGAAGAAGCTGACTGCCTATCATGAGGCGGGCCATGCCATCGTCTCGCTGCACGAGCCGGCGTCTGACCCGATCCACAAGGCGACCATCATTCCCCGCGGCCGGGCGCTTGGTATGGTGATGCGGCTGCCCGAGCGCGACAGCTACTCCTTCGCGCGGGACAAGATGTATGCCAATCTTTCGGTTGCCATGGGGGGGCGGGTGGCCGAGGAGCTTATCTTTGGCGAAGACAAGGTGACGAGCGGGGCAGCTGGTGACATCCAGATGGCAACCGATCTCGCCCGCGCAATGGTCACGCAATGGGGCATGTCGGACAAGCTTGGGCCGCTGAAGTACACCGAGAACCAGGAGGAAGTCTTCCTCGGCCACTCGGTCACTCGCCAACAGAATGTCTCGGAAAAGACCGCCGAGCTCATCGACTCCGAAATCAAGCGGCTGGTAACCGAAGGCTATGAGCGGGCGCGCAAAATTTTGACCGAGAATATCGACGAGTTGCATGCGCTTGCCAATGCGCTCCTCGAGTGGGAGACGCTGACGGGTGAGGAGATCAAGAAGGTGGTGGCTGGCGAGCCCGTCGAGAGGTTTGATCCTGCCAAGGCGAAGCCGGTGGTGGTAAGCGGTGGCGTCGCCGGGATCCCGCGTGCGGGCAAGCGCCCATCAGCCGGTCTTGGCGGCGACCCCGAACCCCGCCCGGCTGCCTAGGTGATGCTGCTCGCCCTGTGCCGCGGGCCGTGCCGCTGGCTTGGGGGCTCATGTGTGGCAAGATGAGGCTCTGATCCGCGTGTTGCAGCCTAAGATGGCCTGAGGTGGCTTGCGTTTCATCCTTTCTTGCCGGGCGTATGGAGCTGCTCGGGCAGGGTTGCAGGGGGCAGGCAAGGGCCGCTAGGGCGCTCGGGCTTGGAGATCCCTTTCGTGTCGGCGCATGTCCGCATCTTGCTTCCTGATGGTTCCGCGCGTGAGATGCCGCGCGGTGCGACTGCGGGCGATGTCGCCCGGGCGATTGGTCCGGGCCTTGCGAAGGCGGCATTGGCGGCACGTATTGATGGCGCCCTCATCGATCTCGAGCGCCCCATCGAGCGCGATGTCGCACTTGAGCTGGTGACTGCGAAGGATGAAGCGGCCGCGCTCGCGCTCGTGCGGCATGACTATGCCCATGTGCTTGCCGAAGCGGTGCAGACGCTCTACCCGGGCACGCAGATCACCTTCGGGCCAGTGACCGAGGATGGCTTCTACTATGATTTCGCGCCTGCACCTGGCCGGGGGCCGTTCACGGAAGCGGACTTGCCGGCGATCGAGGCGGCGATGCGGGCAATCATCGCGGCCGACAAGCCCTTGCGGCGTGAAGTGTGGGACCGGGCAGCGCTGATTGCCAAATGGCAGGCCGAAGGTGAGCATTTCAAAGCCGAGTGGGCGGCGAGCCTGCCCGAGGGTGAGGAGATTTCGGTCTACTGGTCGGGGGACGACTGGATGGACATGTGCCGGGGCCCGCACCTGCCGTCCACCGGGCGGCTCGACCCCGAGGCCTTCAAGCTGACGCGGGTGTCAGGCGCCTATTGGCGAGGGGATCCAACGAAGCCGCAACTCTCCCGAATCTACGGGACCGGTTGGCTCAACAAGAAGCAGCTGGAAGCGCATCTCCACCGGCTGGAGGAGGCAGCGAAGCGCGACCACCGCAAGCTTGGGCGCGAGTTGGGCCTGTTTCATCTCCAGGAGGAAGCCCATGGCTCGGTCTTCTGGCACCCCAAGGGCTATGTCATCTACCGGGTGCTCGAGGACTATATGCGCCGCGCCATCCGGGCCGCAGGCTATGCCGAGATCAAGACTCCGCAGCTGATGGATGCGCGCCAGTGGGAACAGTCCGGTCACTGGGGCAAGTATCGCGAGAACATGTTCGTGATCCCCGATGAAGTGCCAAACACGGCAGACGAGGGCCCGGTCATCACTGGCGAGGGCGGCTGGATGGCCTTGAAGCCGATGAACTGCCCGGCCCATGTCCTCGTCTTTCGGCAGGGCATCAAGAGCTGGCGCGACTTGCCGCTCAGGCTTTACGAGAATGGCTGCTGCCACCGCAACGAAGCCCATGGCGCGCTGCATGGTCTGTTGCGGGTGCGGCAATTTACCCAGGATGATGCCCATATCTTCTGCCGCGAGGACCAGGTGGTGGACGAGGTGCGCGCCTTCTGCGCGCTCGCCGACCGCGTCTACCGGGATTTCGGCTTCCGCTATGCCATCAAGCTGGCGCTGCGCCCGCAAGCGCGCTTCGGCAGCGATGCCGACTGGGACCGGGCCGAGGGGGAGCTGCGCGACGCCGTGGTGGCGGCCGGGCTCGCGACACCCGACCATGGCTTCGAGGAACTGCCAGGCGAAGGCGCCTTCTACGCGCCCAAGCTCGAATGGCATCTGACCGATGCGATCGGCCGGACCTGGCAGGTGGGCACCATCCAGTCTGACCGAGTGCTGCCCGAGCGACTCGATGCCTTCTATGTCGGAGAGGATGGCGAGCGGCACCGGCCGGTCATGCTGCATCGCGCGATTTTCGGCGCCTATGAGCGGTTCATCGGTATCCTCATCGAGGAATATGCTGGGCGTTTTCCGATGTGGCTTGCGCCCGTGCAGGTGGTGGTGGCAACCATCGTGTCCGATGCGGACGGATGGGCCCGGGAAGTCGCCGCGCGGCTGGAGAGAGCGGGCTTGCGCGTCGAGACCGACATGCGCAACGAGAAGATCAACTTGAAGGTCAGGGAACACAGCCTCTTGAAGGTGCCGGCGATGCTGGTTGTCGGCCGGCGCGAGGCTGAAGCGGGAACGGTTGTGGTGCGGCGGCTGGGTGAGGAGAAGCAGGAGACTTTGCTGCTCGATGCCGTGGTGGCAGCGCTGGCAGCGGAAGCGACGCCCCCTGACTTGAAGCGCGCGGCATGACCGACATCCGGCGCCTGTCCGACCGGTTCGCTGCCTCGCCGCAGATCAGCCCTGCGGACATGGCCGAAATTGCCGCTGCCGGCTTTGGCCATATCGTCAACAACCGGCCCGATTCCGAAGTGGGGCCCGAGCTTGCTGGCGCCACAGTCGAGGCCGCAGCCCGTGCTGCCGGGCTTGGCTACACGGCAATCCCAGTCGACCATTCCGGCTTTTCCGCCGAACAGGTCGAGACTCTGCGGGCCGTGCTGAGCGGCGCCGACCGGCCCGTTCTCGGCTATTGCCGCTCGGGCACGCGCTCCACCCTGCTGTGGGCACTCGCCGAGGCGGCGGCGGGGCGGGAGCCTGACACGATCCTCGCGGCCGCAGCGGCGGCGGGCTATGACGCCCGGCCGGTCCTGCCGCTGATGGCACGGCTTGCGCCGTCCGCTTGATGGCGGAGGCGGTGGTCGCGCGTGCCGGAAGGCCTGCCACAGCGCGCCATGGCACCCGCCCCTGCCAGCATGATGGCTGTGAGGCGGCAGTACGCATTCTTGTCTGGGCGCCGTTGCTGCGTGCATCCCGCCGGCGGCGTCTGGCAGCTGCGCGGCCGGGTGGTGTGATGCTGCTGATGTGTTTGCGACAGGCTGCGGGCGGGCGCCGCCGGCGGCGGGCGAGCGCTGCAACCGGCTCTAGCGCCAGGTGAACCCGGAGTTCGAGCGGCTGGTGGCAGAAGCGCCCTATGGCGCGGTCGAAACACTGTCGCCGCTGGTGCGCCGGGTGCTGGCGCGCAACCCTTCGCCCTTCACCTTCACTGGCACCGGCACCTACATTGTGGGGCACGGGGAGGTGGCGGTCGTCGACCCCGGTCCGGCTGACCCGGCGCACTTGGCTTCGATCCTGGAGGCGACCCGCGGCGAGACCATCGCAGCGATCCTCATCACCCATACACACATGGACCATTCACCAGGCGCAGTGCCGCTGAAAGCCGCGTCTGGTGCGCCTGTCCTTGGTTGTGCGCCCCTGGCGCTCGCCGACGACGGGCCGCGGGCGGATGCTGGCTTTGACTTGAGCTATGCGCCCGACCGGGTGCTTGAAGACGGCGAGGCGGTTGAAGGCCCGGGCTGGACGCTGCGGGCAGTTGCAACTCCCGGCCACACGTCGAACCACCTTTGCTTTGCGCTGGAGGAGGAGGGGGTGCTCTTTACCGGCGACCATGTGATGGGCTGGTCAACGACGGTTGTGGCGCCACCCGATGGCGACATGGCGGCCTATATGGCGAGCCTCGCCAAGCTTCTGGAGCGTGCCGACCAGCGATACTACCCGACCCATGGTGCCCCCGTTGACGAGCCCCAGCGCTGGGTCAGGCATCTGATCGGCCACCGCCGCCAGCGCGAGGGCCAGATCCTCGCGCTTCTCGAGGCCGGACCGCAGGCGATAGAAGCAATGGTTGCGCAGATGTATGCCACCATCGACCGGCGGCTGTGGGGGGCGGCCGGGCGCTCGGTGCTGGCGCACCTCCTCGATCTTGAAGCGCGGGGCCTGGTCGCGCGCGCCGAGGAGAGGTGGAAGTTGAAGGCATGAAATTCGTTTTGGGCCTTGTCGTCGGGCTCGCGCTTGTGCTTGCTGGTCTTGCTTTTCCCCAGTCGCGCCGCTGGCTGGCGCACGCTGTCGGCGCCTCTCCCGATGCAACTGCAGTTTCCCTGGCGACGCTTGAAAGCGTCCGCCGCGAGGGAAAGCTCGTCGTCTTCTCCGCCCAGCTGCTTGTGACGACAACGGCGACCACGACGGCGACGCTTGTCGGGCTTGAAGTGCCAGGGACAACAGCGGAGCGCACCCTGATCGTTCCCGGCCGGGTGCATTATGCGGTCGACTTGGCGCGGCTGTCCACGTCGGACCTGACCTTCGACCCGGCGACCGCGACCTTGACCGTGCGGCGGCCGCCAGTGATGCCGATGCCGCCCGTGGCCGATCTCGAGGCGCGACAGGTATTCGATTCCCGTGGTCTCCTCGTGCCCTTCACCCATGGGGCCGAAGATGTCGAGGAGCGGACGCTTGCAGCCGTGGTGCCCATGCTTCGCAAGGAAGGGCGCAGTCCCGAGCTGATGCGACTTGCCGACCAGGCGGCGGACGACATGGTGGCCTGGCTGTTCGCCCGCCCGCTCGAAGCCGCCGGGCTCGGCAGTGTCAAGGTCGAGGTGGTGCGGCCGACTGAGGGGCCGGAGGGCCGGGAAGGTTGACGACGAGGGTCAGGTGGAAGGCCCGGTTCACAATGTCGGGCTGGGCTTGCGGGAAGCGCTGGACGAAGTAGCCGGTCTCGATCGCGTTGCGGCCGACGGGAACGCCGAGACCGACGAAGCCGCGATGCTGGTCGAACCCGGGCTCTGGGCTCCAGCCGGCTTTGGAGAGTGTGACGAAGCCCTCGTACCAGCCGAGCGCGCGCGGCGCCTGCGGCCCGCCGAGCGGTACGGTTGCGCGCATCAGCTGGCGCAGCCGGAGCGACATGCCGCCGGCATCCTCGCGGAACCGCTGCTCGAGCCGGGTGCGGCCGACAATCTGGGCGCGGTTTCCAGTGATGATCGGGTAGGCGAGCTGCTGCCACGGCCGGTGCTCGCGCAATGCGGGGCGGGCGGGGGGATCGGTCAGGATGAAGGCATAGCCGCCGAACGCTGTCACTCCAGGTGCCAGGCGGGTGCCGAGCGCGCCGCGCACCAAAGTCTGGCCGAGCCGGTCGGAATCGTTGGTGAAGCGCAGCGAGGTATCGAACCAGAGCCAGACGCCACCGGAAACCGGGCCCTGGACGAGAAGGCTGGTCCACAGCTGGCTGTCGTCGGCGCGGGCCGGAAGGGCGACCGCGAGGAGGGCGAGCAGGCGGTGCATGGCCCGGACCTAGCCAACGGCGCGGCGGAGGCAAGCCGGTGGCGTGTGGCGGATGCCCTCAGGCGCGTTCGAGGCGAGCGGCGCCGGCCGGCACGCGGAAGCGGGCGTGGGTGGACAGCCTGCCGCCAGGGCTCCGCACCGTATCGACGACCTTGAACTCGGCCGTCCAGGAGTCGGGTGTGATCGTCATGACGCTGTAGCCACGCTCGTCGCGGATGTAGGCGAGACCGGGATTGCGGGCGAGGATGGCAGCATGGTCAGCGCGGGTGCCGGGGCCGTCGCTTCCCGACGAGATGGAAGTGGTCACGAACTCGATTGCTTGGGCCGGGCTGTCGGGGCGGGCGTTGCTGCGGCGGACTTCGCCGGCCCAGTGCTGATGTTCGTCGCCGGTCAAGACGACGAGGTTTGGCACGCGGTCGAGCCGGGAGAGGAGCCGGTCGCGCGGGGCAAGATAGCCGGCCCAGCTGTCGACATTGACGCCGCGCGGCTCGGGCGCACGCGCACGCTCGAGGTTCATCATCATGACCTGCTGGAGCAGCGCGTTCCAGCGTGCGTCGCCGAAGCCTCTGACGAGCCAGTCCTCCTGCGCTCTGCCGAGCATCTCCGCCTTCGGATCCCGAATTTCCGGGCAGAGGCTGCCGAAGCGACCGCCGCAGGGCTGAGCCGAGCGGAAGGCGCGGGTGTTGAGCAGACGGGCGTCGACGAGGCGGCCGAAGCGATATTGCCGCCACGGGCCGGAGAGGCCGTCTCTGGGCAAGGCATCGGCGCGGACGGGCATGAATTCGTACCAGGCCTGCATGGCAGCCGCGCGGCGCAGGCGGAAGAGCTCGGGTGGCACGTCGCCGGGTGCGACCTCGCCGGCCCAGTTGTTGACGACCTCATGGTCATCGTAGCTTGCAAGCCAGGCGGCCGAGCGATGCGCTTCCTGGAGGTCGAGATCGAGGCGGATCTCGCTGTAGCGGCGGCGGTAGTCGTCAAGCGAGAAGATTTCTGGCCCAATGTGGCGGCGGACAGTCGGGACCATCTGGCCGAGGCCCCAGGAGAAGACTGCAGCGCGGGGGCCATACTCATAGATATAGTCCCCATAGTGGAAGATGGCGTGGCAGTCTTCGGCAGCGAGGTGGCGGAAGGCGGTATAGAGGCCAGACTGATAGTCCTGGCAGCCAGCAACTCCGAGCCGGACGGATGCGACTTCAGCGCTGGGCAGGGGAAGCGTGCGGGCGCGGCCGGCGACCGAGCGCTCGCCGCCAGCGACAAAGCGATAGTGATAGACGCGGTCGGGCCGGAGCGTGTCGAGTGTCACATGGACCGAATGGCCAAGTTCGGGCCAGGCGATTGTCTCACCTTCAGCGACAAGGCGGGCGAAGGACGGCTCCTCGGCAACCTCGTAGCGGACGAGGGCAGGGCGAGCGCCAAGACCGCGGTCCGGCTCGAGCGGACGCGGCGCAAGCCGAGTCCAGATGACGAAGCCCCTCGAGTCGGGATCGCCAGCAGCTACGCCAAGCTGGAACGGATAGTCGACGAAGGAAACGGGAGCCGCCAGCCGGGCGAGGGCAGGGGCGGCGAGGGTGGCGCCGGCTCCGGCGAGGAGGGTTCGGCGATCGAGCATGGTGGCCATGGAAGATGCTTGCCCGTTCGCTGTGACAGGCTCAAGACAAGGCGATGGTCGAGGCAAGCGAGGTCCCTTCCCCCTGCTGCAACATCTGTCGGCTGCGGCGGGGCAGGTGCATCGGCTGCGGTCGCACGCCGGATGAGATCAGCCGCTGGCCGACGGCGGATGATGCCGAGCGGCGGGTGATTGTGGCAGCGGCAAGGGCGCGACTTCCGTCTTCGGGCAGGCGGGGCTAGGGCCGGCGGCATGGACGAGACGCCTGCGGTCCGGCTTGCGCCTTCCATTCTGGCGGCCGATTTTGCGCGGCTGGGGGAAGAAGTGGCAGCAATCGACGCAGCCGGCGCCGACTGGATCCATGTCGATGTGATGGACAATCACTTTGTGCCCAACTTGACTATCGGGCCAATGGTTGTGAGGGCGCTCCGTTCCTGGTCGGCGAAGCCGTTCGATGTCCACTTGATGGCAAGCCCGGCGGACGCGCTCGTCGAGGCCTTCGCGGAAGCCGGGGCCGACATTCTCTCGGTCCATCCCGAGGCGGGGCCGCATCTCCACCGCACGCTCGGTCGCATCCGGGCGCTTGGCAAGCGTGCTGGCGTGGTGCTGAACCCGGCGACGCCGCTTGCTGCTGTCGAGCCTGTGCTCGACCTGGTTGATCTTGTGCTGGTGATGTCGGTCAATCCCGGCTTTGGCGGACAGGCCTTCATTGCAAGCGCTCTGCCCCGGATTGCCGCATTGCGACGGATGATCGACCGGAGCGGGCGCGCAATCGACCTTGAAGTGGATGGCGGAATTGGGCCCGACACGGCTGCCGATGTGATTGCAGCAGGCGCAACGGTGCTGGTTGCCGGGACTGCCGCGTTCCGCGGTGGGCGGGCGCAGTATGCCGCAAATTTGCGGGCGCTGCGCGGATGATGTCAGAAGGCGACGCCACGAGTGATCGGGGCGAGGAGCGGCTTTTGCACCGAAGGAGCGACGATGGTCGCGGGCCTTCGCTTGTCGAGCGGATCAGCGACCGGCTGGCGGAAGCCGGGTTTCGGAGCCCCATTCACCGGATGCGTCTCAAGGGCCGCTTTCCGCTGAAGCTGCTGGGCGTGCCAGAGGACCCGGTGCCGGGCGATGCTGACCGTGGCGCCCGGCTGATGGCCGGGCGGCTCTACCATGGGGGCTACGGCGTTGCGCTGGCGACCGGAGCGCTCGACCTGCGCGAGGCGCCTGGGCCGTGGCGGCGATGGGTGCATGGCTGGGGCTGGCTTCGTGATGCTGCCGCCCACCCGCCGGCCAATGCGGCCGAAGCGCAGCGGATCGAGACACTCGCCCGGCGCTGGCTCGAGCGCTTTCCCGACTATGACACGGAGGCCTGGGCGCCAGACCTGACCGGGCGGAGGATCATGATGGCGCTCGCCCATGCGCCACTTCTCATTCCGCGCCACGACCATGTCCATCGCTCGGCAGTCTTGAACGCAATCGCGCGCTGGACCCGCCATCTCGACCAGGTGGTCAAGCGGATGCCCGATGGTCCGGCGCGGCGCGATGCCGTTGCTGGGCTTTTTGCCGGCGCGCTCCTCATCCCCGGCCAGGACGACCGGCTGGCGCGTGCCGAAGCGCTGCTGGCACACGCCTGCGGCGAGCTGCTGGCCGCCGGCAATGCGCCGCCCTTGGAGCTTGCTGCGCTTGGCGACACGCTGCTGCTGCTTGCCGCCTGCCATGCCGCGCGCGGTGCGCGCGTGAGCAGCGCTGTCGCTGGCGGGCTCGAGCGGGTGCGGGCGCGGCTTGCAGCTCTTCTCATGGGCGATGGCATGCCGGCCCCCTGGCATGGCGGCCAGCCATCGCCGGCGCAGATGGCGCGGCTCGGCATCGCACCCGACGACTCTGCCCTGGCGCAGGATCCTGGTGGGTATGTGCGGCTGACAGGGGGGAGCTGCGTGGTGGTCATGGATGCAAGCCCGCCGCCCTCACTGCGACAAACGAAGGCGCCGCATGCCTCGACGCTTGCCTTCGTCATGTCGGACGGCGCGGTGCCGGTGATCGTGAGCTGCGGCGGCGCCTTCCGGTCGGCGCCGGAGGGCCTCGCGCCGCTGGCCTTGCCCGACGTGCTGGCAGACGCGCTGCGAGCGACTGCAGCCCATTCGACCCTCGTTCTTGATGACTGCAACTCGACCCGGCTGACGCCTGCTGCAGGCCGGCGATCCGTCGGGGTCGAGGAAGTGGCCGTCGAGCTTCGTCGCCTGCCCCAAGGCACGCTCGTTGAGGCGGTGCACGATGGCTACCGAGGACGCTTTGGTCTCCTCCACCAGCGCCGGCTTTGGCTGGCCGCCGATGGCTCCGACTTGAGGGGCGAGGACAGGCTGCTGCCGGCCTCGGGTGTGCGTCGCCTCATCGGCGGCGAAGCCGTGCCAGTGGCTGTTCGCTTCCACCTTGCGCCCGGGGCAGTCGCTTCACTGACCGAGGACGGAAGCGGAGCCTTGATCCGGATTGCCGGCGCGCGGCCGAGGGATGCAGTCGCCTGGTCGTTCCGCGCGCGTCTGCCACCGGGCTTTCGCCTGTCAATTGACGAGAGCGTGACCGTGGACTGGCAGGGCGAGGTGCGCGCGACTCGGCAGCTGGTGCTTTTGGGCGCAGTGTCACGAGCAGAACCGCCCGCCCTTGCCTGGGCGTTGCGACGCCAGAGCCGCCGCTGAGGTGCATGGGAGCCCTGCGCTTGCCGCGCGCGGGCGCCTCGGGCAGGGGACTGGCACCTCACCACTTCGATGGAATGCCATGACTGACCTCGTGCGCGTGCGCCGCGCGCTCCTCTCCGTTTCCGACAAGACGGGTCTCGACAGCTTTGCTCGGGGCCTCGCCAGCCACGGGATCGAGCTGGTGTCGACTGGGGGGACGGCGGCGGTGCTCCGAGAGGCGGGACTTGCCGTGCGCGATGTCACCGATCTGACCGGATTTCCGGAAATGATGGACGGGCGCGTGAAGACACTCCACCCCGCAATCCATGGCGGCTTGCTGGCGCTGCGGGACAATCCAGCGCATCTTGCCGCAGCCGATGCGCACGGGATCGCGCCGATCGATCTCCTCGTCGTCAACCTCTACCCGTTTGAGGCGACTGTCGCCCGCGGTGCGCCGCCGGCCGAGATCGTCGAGAACATCGATATCGGCGGGCCGGCAATGCTGCGCTCGGCGGCCAAGAACCATGCCTTTGTGGCGGTTGCAACCGACCCAGCGGACTATCCCACCCTGCTGGATGAGCTGGACTTGAACGCAGGCGCGCTCTCGCTTGCGACAAGGCGGCGGCTTGCTGCGAAGGCCTTCCAGGCGACGGCAGCCTATGATGCGGCAATCGCCTCCTGGTTCGCCTTTGCCGACGGGGGCGAGATGTTCCCCAAAGTGCTGCCGATTGCTGCCCGGCGGGTCAAGACGCTGCGCTATGGTGAGAATCCGCATCAGCAGGCCGCACTCTATGCCGCGCAGGGCGCGCACGGCGGGCTGGCGCAGGTGGAGCCGGTGCAAGGAAAGGCGCTTTCCTACAACAATCTGAACGATGCCGAGGGCGCACTCGGCCTGATCTCGGAGTTCCGCGAATGCGCGCCGACGGTTGCCATCATCAAGCATGCCAACCCCTGCGGCGTGGCGATGGCGTCAAGCCTTGAAGCGGCCTTCCGCGATGCCCGCGCGTGCGATCCCGTCTCGGCCTTCGGCGGGATCGTGGCGATGAACCGGCCGCTTGATGCTGCGACGGCCGAGGCGATTGCCGAGCTGTTTACCGAGGTCATCATTGCACCTGATGCAGATGCCGAAGCGCGGGCGGTGCTTTCTCGGCGGCCAAACCTTCGCCTGCTGCTGCTGCCACTGCCTGATCCGGCGCGGCCGGGGCTCCTGCTGCGCAGCATTTCCGGCGGGTTTCTGGTGCAGTCGCGGGATAGCCAGCTGCTTGAGGAGATGCGGGTGGTGACGAAGCGGGCGCCTAGTGCGCGTGAGATGGAGGATCTCCGCTTTGCCTGGACGGTTGCCAAGCATGTGAAGTCGAACGCGATCGTCTATGCGAGGGACGGCGTGACAGCAGGGATCGGCGCTGGCCAGATGAGCCGGCTCGACTCCGCCCGGATTGCTGCCCAGAAAGCGAGGGATGCAGCGCAAGCGGCGGGCTGGCCGGAACCGCGGACGATCGGGAGCGTCGTTGCCTCTGATGCCTTCTTCCCCTTTGCTGACGGCCTTCTTGCTGCGGCGGATGCAGGAGCGACGGCGGTCATCCAGCCCGGAGGTTCTCTCCGGGACGCGGAAGTGATTGCAGCGGCGGATGAAAGAGGGCTTGCCATGGTGCTGACCGGCATGCGCCACTTCGCCCACTGAGCCGTGGCATCGGCCTCGACTCTTCTCGACCGGCTTCCGCCTGCGGCTCGCGGACCGCTGTGGATGGTGGGGGCCTGTATTGCCTTTGCTGGGCTCTGGGTGTGCATCCGCCTGGCCTCGCAAGCGATGCATCCGGTGGCAATCGTGTTCTGGCGCAATCTTCTGGGCCTCTTGTGGCTATTGCCGATGCTGCTGGCCACGCCCGGGCTGCTGCGGATGGCGCGCGCACCACTTCACCTGCGGCGTGCGGCCTCGGGCCTGCTTGCAACCTATGGCACTTTCTACGCGGTGGCCAATGCGCCGCTCGCAACCGTGCTCGCCATCAACTACACAGCCCCCCTGTTTGCGACCATCGGCGCCGTCTTGTTTCTCGGCGAGCGGATCCGCGCCTGGCGCAGCATCGCGCTCGTCGCCGGTTTTGCCGGGATGCTCTTGGTGCTGCGGCCGGGGGCGACTGAGATGACTCCGGGGCTTTTTGCGGCCGTCGTCTCGGCGCTGGCGACCGCCTTCTCGCTGGTTGCGATCAAGGCGCTCACTGGCAGCGACGACCCGCGGGCGGTTGCGGCGTGGTCCTTCATCCTGATGCTTCCGGTCTCATTTCTGGTCGCCCTTCCCTTCGGCATCTGGCCGGATGCGCGCACATGGCCGATCCTCGTTGCACTCGGCGCCTGTGCAGCGGCGGGGCAGATGGCGCTGTCACAGGCCTTTGCCGTCTCTGAGGCGAGTGCGGTGATGCCGTTCGACTTTGTCCGCTTCGGCCTTATCACGCTGGCCGGAATCCTGCTGTTTGGCGAGCGCTATGACGCCCTGACGCTCCTTGGTGGCGCTGTCATCCTTGCTTCCACCATCTCGATCGCGCTGCGGGAAAGGCTGGTCCGGGCCGAAATGCGCCCGACCGCGCCGCCCGATACTTGAATGGCCGCCCGATGACGCATCGTCATCGAGCGTTCGGCCTGCCGGCCGACGCGCAGTCGCGCTTGCGCCTGCCCGTGACCGGGTCGGGTCACGGGCAGGCGTAAGACCCCTCCCAAGCGTGGGAGGGGCGCAAGGCAGGAGCCGAGCCTAGGGCGTTGGCGAGAATTCAAGGGAGTATTGGCATGGAACTCAAGGGACTGACGGCGGTTGTGACGGGGGGGGCTTCGGGGCTTGGGGCGGCCACCGCGCGGGCGCTCGCGAAAGAGGGGGTCAAGGTTGCGATCTTTGATCTCAATGCAGAGAAGGGCGAGGCGGTCGCGGCCGAAGTGGGTGGGGTATTCTGCCAGGTCAATGTGACTGACGAGGCATCCGTGGACGCCGGGTTCGCCAAGGCCCGCGAAGCCCTCGGACAGGAGCGGATTCTCGTCAACTGTGCCGGGACGGGGAATGCCATCAAGACGGCGAGCCGCGACAAGCAGACGGGCGCCATCCGCCATTTCCCGCTTGATGCATTCAACCTCATCATCCAGATCAATTTGGTTGGCACTTTCCGCTGTATCGCCAAGTCCGCTGCGGGCATGATGACGCTGCCGCCGGTCAATGAATTCGGCGAGCGCGGAGTCATCATCAACACCGCAAGCGTGGCGGCCGAGGATGGGCAGATCGGTCAGGCGGCCTATTCGGCCTCCAAGGGCGGCGTGGTGGGCATGACGCTCCCGATTGCGCGCGACCTCGCAAGTGAGGGGATAAGGGTCAACACCATCCTGCCGGGCATCTTCGACACCCCGCTGCTTCAGGCTGCGCCGCAGAATGTGAAAGATGCACTGGCTGCGCAAGTTCCGTTCCCCAGGCGCCTGGGGATGCCGGAGGAATATGCGAGCCTCGCGCTCGAGATGTGCCGCAACAGCTATATGAACGGCGAGGACGTGCGTCTTGATGGCGCAATCCGGATGAGCCCGCGGTAGGTGGCAGCTCCGGCCGGACGCCGTGGCGACGTCCGGCCGGGCTTGCGCCTAGCGCGCCGGCGGCAGAAGCACGGTGTCGATCACGTGGATGACGCCGTTGGAAGCCGAGATGTCGGCAGCGGTTACGGCCGCGTTGTTGACACGCACGCCGCGGGTGCCGTCGATCTTCACCTTGGCGCCGTTGACGGTCGCGACTTCGGTGGTCTTGCCGGCGAGTGCTGAGGACATGGTGCGGCCTGGCACCACATGGTAGGTGAGGATCGCGGCTAGCTCAGCCTTGTTCTCGGGCTTGAGCAGGTTTTCGACCGTGCCGGCGGGGAGCTTGGCGAAAGCGGCGTCGGTCGGGGCGAAGACGGTGAAGGGGCCGGGACCCTTGAGGGTCTCAACGAGGCCAGCAGCGCCAAGCGCTGCAGCGAGCGTCTGGAACTGGCCAGCGGACACGGCGGTCTCGACGATATCGGCGGCGCGGGTAGCGGTGGCGCCGAGCGCGAGCGCGGCAGCCGCCGCCATGAGCAGAGTCTTCATGGCATTTCTCCTTGTCTGGCAGCCGAACTGGCTGCCGTGGAGCGGAGGTCGGGTGGGACGGCGCGGTTGCGACCTGCCGCGATTGGGAGGCGCGACAGCCTGCCGCCGGTCAGTGGCGGCGCAGGCGGGCGACGGCGCGGTCTCGGCCGATGAGCGGCAGGAGGGCAGCCATGTCGGGGCCGGAGGCGCGGCCAGTCAAGGCAAGGCGCAGCGGCAGGAAAAGCGATTTGCCCTGCCGGCCAGTGCGCTCGGCAAGTGCGGTCGTGAGCTTGCCCCAGGTTTCTGGCCCCATCTCCAGCGTCTCGAGCAGCGAAGCGGCCTCGCCAAGATAGTTCGCCTCTTCCGGCTGGGGGTCCGGCGCCTCAGGCCCCAGGATGATCCTCTTCCACTCCTCGGCCTCGGCTAGTGTGCGGATATTCCCCCTGACGGCGAGCCATTCGGCTTCGCTGAGCGAGACCCGGTCGCGGACGTCGGCGTAGGGCAGGGCGTGGAGGATCTTTGCGTTGAGGCTTGCGAGCTCGGCTTCGTCGAAGCGAGGGTGGGCACGGCCGAGGTGGGCGAGGTCGAACGCCTCGATGAGGGGGGCGTCGGAAGTGACGGGCTCGACAGGCAGGCTGGTGCCAAGCCGGGCGAGGAGCGCCTTGACAGCGAGCGGCTCGATCCCGGCATCGCGGAAGTCGGCGACTCCGATCGAGCCAAGGCGCTTTGAGAGCTTGCCTTCGGTGCCGGTCAGGAGGGGCGCGTGGCCGAAGGCGGGGGCAGGGTGGCCGAGGGCGGCGAACATCTGAAGCTGGATTCCCGTGTTGGTCACATGGTCCTCGCCGCGCAGCACGTGGGTGACGCCCATGTCGATATCGTCGATGACCGAGGGGAGCATGTAGAGCCAGCTGCCGTCGGCGCGGCGGATGACGGGGTCGGAAAGCGAGGCAGGATCAATGTGCGAGGGCCCGCGGACGAGATCCTCCCAGCGGTGGGGGAGATCAGGGGAGAGGCGGAAGCGCCAGTGGGGCGTGCGGCCTTCGGCCTCGAGGCGGGCGCGGTCGGTGGCGGAAAGCGAAAGTGCCGAGCGATCATAGACCGGCGGCTTGCCGCGGGCGAGGAGGACCTTGCGCTTCAAGTCCAGTTCCTCGGGGGTCTCGTAGGCCGGGTAGGCGTGGCCGGCGGCGGCGAGTTGCTCCAGCACTTCGGCGTAACGATCGAGCCGGTCGGACTGGCGGGTCTCGCCGTCCGGGGTCATGCCGAGCCAGGAGAGATCGTCGCGGATCGACTGCGCGAATTCCTCAGTCGAGCGGGTGATGTCGGTGTCGTCGAGGCGAAGCAGGAACTGGCCACCGAATTTCCTGGCTGCCAGCCAGTTGAGGAGGGCAGTGCGGATATTGCCGACATGGAGCCGGCCAGTGGGCGAGGGCGCGAAGCGCGTGACGACGGCGGAGGTGGACAAAGCGTTCATTGGCCCGGGT
>NZ_JBRCLD010000054.1:0-20908 GCF_053487655.1 Thermaurantiacus sp.
GCAAAGAGACCCCGGAGTGCGATCGCCCACCAGCGCATCCGGAACAGCGCTGGCGCGCCGTCCCTCACCTTGTCGAGAAAGGTTTCGCCCGCCACAGGTCAGTTCTTCCGCTCAGGCGCGCCACTTCCGCTTCCCACGGCAGCGATCTCCCGCTACGCCCCCGCGCTGCCCGGGGGTGCCGGGCGGCCAGGGAGAGCTGCATTGGGATACAGGATTGCCGTCGTCGGCGCGACCGGAAATGTCGGGCGGGAAATGCTCAACATTCTCGCCGAGCGGGAGTTCCCGGCTGACGAGGTGGCCGCCGTCGCCTCGTCGCGCTCGGTTGGCGACCGAGTCGACTACGGCGACACGGGCCGCGAGCTCACGGTCCGCAATCTTGAGCATTTCGACTTCGCCGGCTGGGACATGGCGCTGTTCGCCGTCGGCTCGGGGCCGACCAAGGTTCACGCCCCCCGCGCAGCGGATGCCGGCTGTGTCGTCATCGACAATTCCTCCCTCTACCGGATGGAGCCCGATGTCCCGCTCATCGTGCCGGAAGTGAATCCGGAGGCGATCGACGGCTATGCCCAGCGCAACATCATCGCCAACCCCAATTGTTCGACCGCGCAGATGGTGGTTGCATTGAAGCCCCTGCATGACGCTGCCACCATCCGCCGGGTGGTGGTTGCCACCTACCAGTCGGTCTCGGGCGCGGGGAAGGCGGGGATGGACGAGCTCTTCGAGCAGTCGCGCGCCATCTTCGTCGGCGACCGCCGCGAGCCGCAAAAGTTCACCAAGCAAATCGCCTTCAACCTCATCCCCCACATCGACAGCTTCATGGGGCCGGAAAGCGGCTTTGATGGCTATACGCGCGAAGAGTGGAAAATGGCGGTTGAGACCCAGAAGATCCTCGATCCCGCCATCCGTGTGACGGCCACCTGCGTGCGCGTCCCGGTCTTCGTCGGCCACTCGGAAGCCATTTCGATCGAGTTCGCGCGGCCGCTCTCGGTGGCCCGCGCCCAGGCCATCTTGCGGGAAGCGCCGGGAGTCATGCTCGTCGACCGGCGCGAGGACGGCGGCTATGTGACACCCGTCGAGTGTGTTGGCGACTATGCCACCTTCGTCTCACGGGTGCGGCGGGACCCGACGGTTGAGCATGGCCTCACGCTCTGGTGCGTCTCCGACAATCTCCGGAAAGGCGCAGCCCTCAATGCCGTCCAGATCGCCGAGCTGCTCGGCCGTCGCCACTTGAAGAAAGGCTGATGTCCCGCTTTGTAAGCTTCGACGGCACCGAAATCGCCTTCCACGAAATGGGGGAAGGGCAGCCGCTCCTGCTGCTCCACGGGCTTTTTTCCTGCGGCGAGGTCAACTGGATCCGCTACGGGACCGCGGCCCGGCTGGTCGAGGCTGGCTTCCGCCTCATCCTTCCCGACTTGAGGGGCCATGGCGCAAGTCAAGCCCCGAGGGATCCTGCCGCTTGGCCGGAGGATGTGCTGGCGAAAGATGCCGAAGCGCTTGTTGCCCATCTCGCGCTTGGGCCAGAGCTGGTGGTGGGGGGCTATTCGCTTGGCGCCAGGACTGTGGTGCGCCTGCTGGCACGCGGCATCGTCCGCCCCCGTGCAGCCATCCTCGCCGGCATGGGCCTTGAAGGCATTACCGGCGGGTCGGCGCGCAGCGCCTGGTTCGCCCGGATGATCGAGGGGCGCGGCAGCTGGGCCCGCAACACGCGCGAATGGTTCGCCGAGGCCTTCATGAAGGCCAATGTGCAAGACCCCGAGGCGCTCCTCCACCTGCTCCGCGCCCAGAGGGGAACGCCAGCCGAGGTGCTGGCCGGGTTTGACCTGCCGGTCGCTGTCCTCTGCGGCACTGAAGACCAGGACAATGGCGCCGCCGCCGGGCTTGCCGCCGCCTTGCCCAAGGCGCGGCTCCTCGAAATCCCCGGCACCCACATGTCCGCCGTCACCCGGCCGGAATTCGCAGCCGCGCTCCTCGACGCGCTCTCAGGCTTCAGAGCTTCCGGAACCAGCTGAGCGCCTGCGACCAGGCGGCAGGCGCGGCGGTTGGCGAGAAGCTCGGCCGATAATCGGCGAGAAAGCCGTGATCGGCCGCGAACAAGCGGATTTCCGAGGGCTTGCGCGCGGCCCTCAAGGCAGCGTTCATGGCCTCGACATCGGCAACCGGAATGCCCCTGTCCTCGCTGCCGTAGAGGCCGAGCACCGGCGCCTTCAGCTGGCCGGCAACGTCGATGGGGTGGCGCGGGGTCATCGCCGTCACTTCGCCGGTCAGGCGGCCATACCAGGCGACGCCGGCCTTGAGTCCGGGATTGTGGGCGGCATAGAGCCAGGTGATCCGCCCGCCCCAGCAGAAGCCGGTGATCCCGAGGCGCCTCGTGTTGCCGCCATCAGTTGCCGCGAAGGCGACCAGTGCGTCGAGATCGGCGATCACGTCGGCATCGGATACCTTGCTGATGATGGTCTCGCGCAGGGTCTTGATGTCAGCGATCCGGGTCGGGTCACCGAAGCGCTGGAAGAGATCGGGGGCGATGGCGTAGAAGCCAGCGTGGGCGAAGCGGCGCACGACGTCCTCGATCCACGCGTGGAGGCCGAAAATCTCCTGGATGACGAGGATGACCGGGCGCGGCTTCCCGCCCGAGGGCCTGGCGCGGTAGGCGTTCATGCGGAAGCCGCCGCCGGCCGGGAACTGGACCCTGCCGGCCTCGAGGCCATCGGCGGGCGTGCGGATCGCGGTCGAGGCGACCGGCTGCGCGGCGAGCGCATAGCCGAGCACAGCCGCCCCGCCGCCGAGCGCTGCGCGGCGCGAGACTCCCGACATCCGGGCCCAGTTCACATCTTCCGGCAGTCGGTCCATGGCCTTCTCAGGGCTCCCGATAGACGGCAAGCAGGGGCCAGTCGCCCGCTGCCGCCTCCAGCCGGGCGCGGTCGGCGGGCGCAAGGGCGGCGATTTCGCGCGCGATCCCGGCGCGGCATTTCTCGGTGAAGCCGCGGGCGGGCACCTCGACTCCTGCGACCAGGAGGCGCCGGGTGCCGTCCTCGAGGGCGGCGCGGTTGGCGGCGAGGAAGGGCGAAAAGCCGAGCGCGTCGCCCCCCAGGAGCGGGGCGAGACGGGCGGCGGCGGTCTCGAGGTGCGCCCATTCGCCGCCGCCGGTCCGGGCTTGGTCAAGGGCGCGCGCATGCCATTCGACGAGGTGCGGGGCGTGGGCATCCACCCAGGCGCGCGCTTCCGGCTCCCACAGCAGGCCCGAATCCAGAAAGCCCCAGAGCGCGGCATCGGCAAGGCTCAACCGGCTGCCGAACAGGAAGGGCGCGAGCGCCGACCCGAGCAGGGCGGCCGCGCGCGCAAGCAGCGCTTCCGTCGCAGCGATTCCACAGCCGACCACGCCGTTGGTTGCACAGCTGTCGAGGAAGAAGCGGTCAATACCGGGGAGCGCCCGAGCGACCAGGGCCTCCTCGTCGGCGGTGATGGCCGTGCCCTCGTGATACCCCATGAGGTTGAGCGCACCCACCCGGGCGACAAAGTGGCGAGTTGCTTCTGACTTTGCCCGGAACAGAATGGCTGCCCGCAGGAACCACTCGTCCATCCAGTCATCCGCGATCCGGACCAGAATGGCGAGCGCCGGGTCGTCGGGAAGGAGGCTGCGGGCCGGGAAACGCTGCGAGAGCGCAAGTCCGATCCTGGTCGAATCCACAATCCAGGCGCTGCCATCGCCGGGGTCGAGCACGGGGAAGCGATGATAGCCATTGACTGCCGCCTCCACGGCCGCCTTGTTGGCATGGGTTTTGAGCTGATAGGCGAAGTCTGCGCCCACTGCGGTCAGCGACAGCCAGGCCTTTCGCGTGTAGAAGCTGGGGTCGGTCCCATAGAGGGTCATCGCCATCGCAAGGCCGAATAGGGACACGTCTTTGATGACGCAACCAACCAAGCCAGTCCTTCCGGGCGCTTGCAGATGACGGCGCCGCTTGGCTGGACTCCCGCCCGGCTGCTTTACCTCGTGCTCGGCGCGGCAGCGCTCGCGCTCGGGCTCGTCGGAGTGGTGGTGCCCCTGCTTCCAACCACACCTTTCCTCATTCTCGCCGCGTTCGGCTTCGCCCGCTCGTCGCCGCGACTCGAGGCCTGGCTCCTGACCCACCCCCGCTTCGGGCCAGCGCTTCGCGCCTGGCGCAACCGGCAGGCCATCCCGCCGGCAGCCAAGCGCGCCTCGGCCCTTGGCATGGCGCTGGGCTTTTGCCTGTTCTGGGCCTGGCGCGCGCCCCAGGCCTCGCTTCTGCTGCTGGTCGCGGGGATGATGCTGCTGGTCTCAGCCTGGATCTGGACTCGCCCCAACTAGGCGCGAGGCTGCCTAATGGCTGGCGCTGCGACTTCCCTCCTGCTATCGACAAGCGGCCCGAACGCTCCTGTGGGGGGACGGGAGGGTTGACGGAGGATTGTCCATGAAAAGCCTGAGTGTCCTTCTTGCAATTGCAGCACTTGCCGCGCCTGCGCTTGCCCAGGCACCGGCCGAGCTTCCGGTCTGCTCGAAGGAAGTGCGCGATCGCTGCATCCAAGGCCCGGCAGCACAACGTCGGCAGGCCCAGGAGTTCAAGGGCGGCGGCCGCGACAACAGCGCCACCATGACACCAAGGCAGGCCGCCGCCGGAATGGCCAAGTCGCAATAGCGCGGCGCCCGCGCGCGCCACGAGCGTCCGTCAGGACGCGCGGGTCGCCTCTTTGGCCAAATCCAGAATCCGGGCCCATTCAGCAGGCCGCACCGGCACAACCGAAAGCCTCGACTGGCGGATAAGCTGGAACTGGCCAAGGGCCGGCTCCGCCTTCATCTCGGCAAGCGTGACCGGGCGGGCGAGAGGCTTGACGGGCGCGACCTTGACTGCGACCCACTTGCCCGTCGGGTCGGTCGGGTCGGGGAAGGCCGGCTCGGTCACGCGGCAGATGGCAACTGCCGCCTTGCCGATATTGGAGTGGTAGAAGAACGCTTCATCGCCCACCGCCATTGCCTTGAGGTTGGCCGCGGCCTGGGCATTGCGCACGCCATCCCAGACCGTTTCGCCATCGCGGACGAGATCCTCCCAGCTGTAGACGTCAGGCTCGGACTTCAAAAGCCACAGGGCCACCCGCTACTCCGCTGCCTGCTGCATCGAAAGCGCCTGCGCTGCCCGCCAGAGTTTCTCGGGGCTGGCCGGCATTTCGAGCTGGGTGCCGTCGAGCGCATCGATGATCGCGTTCATGATCGCGGGCATGGCGCCGATGGTGCCGGCCTCGCCACAGCCTTTGGCCCCCAATGGGTTGGTCGGCGAGGGTGTCGGCAGCGTGTCGAAGCCGATCGCCGGTGGCATGTCGTCAGCGCGCGGCAGGCCATAGTCCATGAAGCTGCCAGTCAAGAGCTGGGCGGCCTCGTCATAGACCATGTTCTCGAGCAGCACCTGGCCAAGACCCTGCGCCACCCCGCCGTGGATCTGGCCCTGCAGCAGAAGCGGGTTGATGATGGTCCCAAAATCATCGACGCAGCTGTAGCGCGTCACCTCGACGACGCCGGTGTCGGGGTCGAGCTCCACTTCGGCAACATGGCAGCCGTTAGGAAAGGTCGGGCGCGGCGCCTCGGGTGCGAAACGTGACCGGCCGTCGAGCCCGCCGGGGTGCTTGGCAGCAAGTTCCGCGATCGAAAGCGTGGCATTGGAGTTGCGGGCGCGAAACAGCCCGTCCGAATAGTCGACCTCGTCGCCGAGGTCAGCCTTGGCGAGCGCCATACCGCGGGCAATTAGCGCATCGGCTGCCTCGAGGCAGGCCGAGCCACCCCAGGCCATCGAGCGCGAGCCGCCAGTGCCGTGGCCCTGGTCGAGCCGGGCCGTGTCCCCCTGCACAATCCGCACCTGCGCAAGCGGAACGCCCAGCCGCTCGGCCGTCACCTGGGCATAGACCGTCTCATGGCCCTGGCCGTTCGACTGGGTCCCGACCGCGACTTCAATGACCCCGTCATCGCCGACGCGCACATCGGCAAACTCTTCCGCCGAGCCGCCGCCGGCGATCTCGACATAGTAGCAAAGCCCGCGGCCGTGGCGCTTGCCGCGCCGCGCTGCCTCCGCCTTGCGGGCAGCTGCACCCGCCCAGTCGGCATTGGCCAGCGCCTTGTCGAGCACAGCCGGGAAATTGCCGACATCGAAGGTCAAGCCAAGGCCGTTGGCATGGGGAAGCTCGCCGGGGGTCAGCAAGTTCCGCCGGCGGATCTCGTCGGCCGGGATCCCGGTCTGATGGGCGGCAGCGTCCATCAGGCGCTCGATGATATAGGTCGCCTCGGGCCGCCCGGCGCCGCGATAGGCATCAACTGGCGCCGTGTTGGTGACAACGCCATGCACGCGGTTGTGGATGGCAGGGATACGATAGACGCCCCCCAGGATCCGTCCGCCAGCGAGCGTCTGGATCGCCGGACCATATTGCGCCTGATAGGCACCAAGGTCAGACCAGGTCTCCACCTTCAAGGCGAGGATGCGCCCATCGGCATCGAGGGCAAGCGTGCAATCGCTTTCCATGGCGCGGCCGTGCGTGTCGGTCTGGAAGGCATCCGCCCGGTCTCCCGCCCACTTGACCGGCCGGCCAAGCGCGCGTGCCGCATGCAACACCAGCCCATATTCAGGGTAGAGGAACGTCTTCATCCCAAAGCCGCCGCCGACATCGCCGGTCACGATCCGGAGCTGGTCGGGCGGGCACTGCATCACCATGCCGGCAAGCATGGCGCGCATGCCGGCCACACCCTGGCTTCCGACATGGAGGGTAAAGCCCGGCCCTTCTTCCCACTGGCCAACGGCAGCGCGCACCTCCATGGACGTCGGCGCCACCCGGTTCTGGATGATCCGCAGCTTGACGAGGTGCCGGGCAGAAGCCACGCCCGCCTCGGCTGCGGCTTCATCCCCCACCTCCCAGGTAAAGAGGATGTTGGACGGCGCCTCGGGCCAGACCGTGGGTGCACCAGGGGCGATCGCAGCCGCAATCGAAGCAACGGCCGGAAGCTCCGCATAGTCGACCTCGATTGCGTCAGCTGCAGCGCGCGCCTGCTCTTTCGTGTCCGCCACCACAAAGGCAACGGCATCGCCGACGAACCGCACCACGTCCTTCACGAGCAGCGGCCGCGGCGTCTGGAGGGGTCCTGAGAGCGGGACAAGACAGGGAATGGGCCCATAGCCGGCAATGTCGTCATGGGTGTAGATGGCGCGCACTCCCGGCATCGCTCGCGCTGAAGACGTATCGAGGCTGCGGATGCGGGCATGGCCGTAAGGCGAGCGCAGGGTGACTCCATGCAGCATGCCAGGCAATTGCACATCATCGGTGTAGCGCCCGCGACCGGTGAGGAGGCGGGCGTCTTCCACCCGCTCCACCGACTTCCCCACGCCCGTCTGGCTGGTTCCGAACTTCATGTCCGCTGCTCCTCCGCCCAAATGGCTCTGAGACCCGCCTTATAATCCGGATGCCGAAGGCGATAGCCTGTGGCCCTTGGGAGCTTCCCGCCTGCGACGATCCGGCGCTCGGACCAGAAGCCGCGCGCCATTGACGAGAGCGTCGAAGGATCGAAGAGCTCGAGCGGCGGCAACGGCCTACCAAGCAGCCGGCAGGCCTCCTCGGTCACGTGGCGCGGCTCGGCAGGCGCACAATCAACAATGTTGAAGACGCCGCCTGCACCCGATGCGAGGATGGCGTGCACGGCACCGGCAATATCCTCGACATGGATGCGGTTGAACCGGTGACCGGGCCGGTCGATCCGCCGGGCCGTGCCAGCACGCACCTGGTCGAGCGCCGAGCGGCCGGGGCCGTAGATTCCCGGAAGCCGCAGCACCGTCGCCCCCAGCGCCTGCCAGCCAAGATCGGCCGCAGTCCGGGCGCTGCGGCGGCCAGTGCCAACAGGTGCCGACTCGTCGACAACAGCACCCCCGGTGTCGCCATAGACTCCCGTCGAAGAGAGGTAGAGGAGGCGCGCGCTCGTCTTGCCAAGCGCCTGCCCAAAACGCCCAAGCACGGGGTCCTCCCCCGTTGCCGGGTCCGGCGGCACCGAGGAGAGGACGGCGCGGGCGCTGCCGATGAGATCGGGGAGCACCGGATCGTCGAACGCCAGCACCGCGCCTTGGGCGGTGCGGCGCACACCAACCACTTCCCACCCGGCCGCCTGCAGGGTGGCGGCAATCCGGGTGGCGGAATAGCCGAGCCCCAGAATGAGCAGCATCCCCTTCATCTCCCCTCTCCCCCCGGTGCTGCCAGCGTGCGATAGAGGGCCATGCGCCACTGCAGGCTCCTCCTTGCCCTTCCATTTGTGTTCGCGTCGCCAGCGCCTGCAACGGCCGGCCTCTGTCTTCCCGCTGGCCAGTGGGTAGACCGGGCGGGTGCGCCCATGTCGCCTGCCGCCTTCCTCGACCAGGCGATGCGCGCAGGTGTCCTGCTGCTTGGCGAAGCGCATGGCAACCCTGCCCACCATCGCTGGCAGGCCGATGTGGTCGCCGGCCTGCTCGCGCGGGGCCGCAAGGTGGTGCTCGGCCTCGAGCAGCTGCCCCGCAGCGCCCAATCGGTGCTCGACTCGTGGGTGCAAGGCAGCCTCTCGGCCGAGCAATTCCGCGCTGCCAGCCGCTGGGACACGCTCTGGGGCCATGATTTCGCTGCCTATCTGCCGCTTCTTGCGCTCGCCCGGGACCGCCGCTTGCCCATGGTCGCCCTCAATGTCGAGCGCGAGTTTGTCCGCGCGGTAGGGCGCGAGGGCTTCGCGCAGGCGGCTTCCAAAGGCGCGCCCGTCAGCCGGCCCGCCCCTCCAGCTTCCGCCTATGTCGAGCACCTGCAGCGCGTCTTCCTCGCCCACGGGCGGGCGCCTGATGCGGCTGCCCTTGGCCGTTTCGTGGAAGCTCAGACCGTGTGGGATCGCGCCTTTGCCGAAGCCCTGCTCGCTGCCCGCCGGCGCTATCCGGACGCCATTGTCGTCGGCATCATGGGAAGCGGCCATGTCGAGCAAGGCTGGGGCGCCGAGCACCAGCTGCGCGCCCTCGGGGAGACGGCCGTCGTGTCCGCCATCCCCGTGCCAGCGACACCCCCCTGCCCGCTTGCTCCGGGGGCTGCCGACGCGCTTGCTGGCGCGGGATAAGCGCTCAGCGCCCGGCAATCGCGAGCCGGAGCGCCTGGATCCTCGGCTCAGGAGTGGGTGCGAGCAGGATCTGGCCGTCGAGCCGGCCGAAGGTGCAGCGCCACTGAAACCGGCCCGAAAGCGCGCCAGTGGCCGAAACCGGCGCTCGGGTGTCGCATGCCCCAAGCTCGCCCCTGAGGCGGCCAAGCTCGGCGCGCCAGGCATCCGCACTGCGGTCCAGAAGCATGTTGACCGCAAGCATGTCGGGCACGGCATCGATGCGCCCTGCAGCCCACACCCGCCCGGCAGCTTCATAGGCACGGGCCAGCGCTGGCGAGACGGGAAGGGCACGCGGGCTTGCAAACCCCGTGCGGCGGAGCGCAAGCGCTGCGTCCCACGCAGGGGCTGCCGGGCCAGCATAGGTGCGGTTGGCAAGTGCGAACACGCCCACACCCGCCTCGGGCAGGAGGAGCATGTGGGAGCCGTAACCGGGGTAGCCGCCGCCATGATAGAGCACCCGGCCGAGGTCGCAGTCATCGGCAATGAGAAGACCTGCCCCATAGCCAACTGCCATCCGGCAAGGGCTGGCCCCGGGCCGGGCCCTTGCCTGCGGCGGCCCGCCGGCGCTCGCCATCGCCCTCACGGTTGCGCGCGCTGCCGGCCCACTTCCAGCCTCGCCGGCCGGCCAGGCCGAGAGCAGGAAGGCCATCCACTTGCCATAGTCGCGGGCCGTCGTCACCACACCGCCCATGGCCCCAAAGGCACCATCGGCAAGCTCGGGCTCCGGCACCCAGCGGCCGCCCTCGAACCGGTAGCCTTTCGCCAGCCGGTCGCGCGGCACGGCGTGGACATCATAGGTGGTCGAGTCCATGCCAAGCGGGCGGAACAGCGTTGCTGCCACCTGCTGCTGGTAGGGCCTGCCACTTGCGTTGGTGATAATCCTCCCCAGCATGGCGTAGCCGAGGTTTGAATATTCGAAGGCGGTCCCGGTGCCGCGAGTCATGGGCACGCCGGCAGCGAGCAGCTTGGAGAAATCGGCCTCGGCCATGGGTTGCTGGCGGTCGCCCCAGGGGTCGTCGGTCACAAACCCCGCAACATGGTGGAGGAGGTCGCCGACCGTGATCGCCGGGCTGTCGGGCGTGGCGGGCGCCCAGCTGGCGGTCTCGGGGATGTGGCGGGCGACCGGGTCGGAGAGGCGAAGCTTGCCGGCATCGCGCAGCATCAGGATCGAAAGGCCGGTAAATGCCTTCGACATCGAGGCGATACGGAAGGCCGTGTCGGCGGTGACGGGGGCGCCGGTTGCAAGGTCAGCCACGCCCTCTACCTCCACATGGGCGAGGCCCGAAGGCGTTGCAATCCCCCACACCAGGCCGGGGACGCGATTGTCGCGCATCCAGTCAGCAAAGCCGCGCCGGATCTCGGGAAGGGCCGCCTCAAGCCGCGGGTCGGCAGCAGCCGGGGGCGCAAGCAAGAGCAAGAGAAGGCGCATGGCGCTCGCAAGCAACGCAGCGCACCGCCTTCCCAAGGCGCGCGCAAAATCGCCGCGCTCACTCGCCCGTGCGGTTGCGGCCGTGATAATAGCCCTCCGCTTCCTCGTCGGAGAGATTGACACCCAGTGCTGCTGCACCCTCTTCGAGATAGTCGCCAAGGAGGGGCATCTCCATCAAGTAGCGCGCCGTCGAGCCCTGCCGGCGCTCGCGGGCCATGGCGAGCACGTCCGCCCATTCCTCCCCCTCGAAATCGCCGCGCCCGATCCATGCGAGCGCCACAAGCGCCGCGCGCTCGTCGTCGGAGAGCGAGTCGATGAGATCATGCAGCTCGGCAGCGGTCGGGTCGTCGCTCTGGCCTTCGAGCACCGAGACGAACTGGTCATCGGCGCTGTTCGAGCTCTCATTCGGGTCCGAGACTCCCGCCTGGGCGTCGAAGGCACGGGCTTTGAGGATGATCCAGGCCAGGGTGTCAGTCGGAATGCCAATCCCCTCCTCCGGTGTGTCGCGCATCTCGCTCTCCACTCTTCTCCCCGCTTTGCATAGCGCAACTTGCTTGCCTGAACATGACCCGGATCATGCCCGGCCCTGCCTTCGTGCCGCCAATATGGCCCGCGCTGCATTGCGGCCGGGAAGTCCGGAGACACCGCCGCCGGGATGGGCACCAGCACCACACAGCCACAGCCCGGCAATGGGCGTCGCATAGCTTCCCATGCCAAGGAGCGGGCGTGCGGCCCACAGCTGGTCAAGCCGCATCGCGCCATGGAAGATGTCGCCATCGACAAGCCCGAAGCGCGCCTCAAGATCAGCTGGTGACAGCGCCAGCTCGCCCACCACCAGCTTCCGGAACCCGGGTGCGAAACGTTCGACGACTTCAAGCACGAGGTCCGCTGCCTTGGCCCGTGCCGCCTCGTCCCATGGCCGGCCAACAGGCAAGCGGGGAGCGAAATGCTGGGCAAACAGGCTTGCGACATGAAAGCCAGGCGGTGCCAGGCTCGAGTCCAGCAGCGAGGGGATCAGCATCTCAACGACGGGCGCGCGCGCCATGCCGCACGCGACCGAATCGCTGAAAGCCTGGTCCATCCAGGCGAGCGAAGGGCCAAGGAGGATCCCGGAGGCAAGATGCGGTCCGGGCTCGGGCAACGCCGAAAAGCGCGGCAGGCCGGAGAGCGCGACATTCATCCGAAAGCTCGCCGAGCCAGTGCGAAAGCCCTTTATCCCTTGGCGCAGCGTCTCGGGCTGATGCTCAGGCGCGACGAGATGGCCGAACAGCAGCTTGGGCCCCACATTGGCAACGAGGATCCGCGCTGGCCGGATTTGCCCGTCCGCAGTCTCAACGCCCCGCGCCCGCCCGTCCACCACCAGCACGCGGGCAACAGGCGCGTCCGTCTCAATGGTGACACCTGCTGCCGCGCAGGCCGCGCGCATCGCCTGTGTGATGGCACCCATGCCGCCAAGCGCATGGCCCCAGGCACCTTTCACACCATTCACTTCGCCAAAGACATGGTGGAGGAGCACATAGCCAGTGCCGGGCATGAAGGGGCTCGCCCAGGTGCCAACGATGGAATCAAATCCGAACAGCGCCTTGACCGGCTCGGACTCAAACCAGCCGTCCAAAAACTCGGCGGCGCTTCCAGCAACAAGGCGAAGCAGCGCTTGCCGGTCAGCAGGCGCCAGGGCCCGGATTTCGCGCGCCGCCACGAGGAGGCCGGGGAGGTCCGCAAGACTCGCCGTCCCCGGAGGCGGGGTGCGACGGGAAAGCATCCGGAGCGCGCCTGCGATCCGCTCGAGCATGGCAGCATAGCGGGGCAGCGCCGCGGCGTCCTGTTCCGAGAATTTCGCGAACTCAGCAGCAGTGCGGGTGCCGGCGAGAAGATAGCGGCCATCCTCACAGGGCAGGAAATTGGCCTCGGGGCGAAGCACGAGCTTGAGGCCATGGCGGGCAAGCTCCATCTCGCGGATGATTTCGGGCGCAAGCAGCGAGACGGTGTAGCTCGCGGTCGAATTGCGGAAGCCAGGGGCGAATTCCTCCGTGACGCAAGCACCGCCCACGACTGGCCGGCGTTCGAGCACCCGCACCTTGAGGCCCGCCTTCGCCAGCGCCCAGGCGCACACCAGGCCATTGTGGCCAGCACCGATGATGAGCGCATCATCCACAGCGTGACCCTGCACCCGCCCGCCGCATCGCCGCCGCTGGCCAGGGGTTGACCTGGCGCTGCATCTGTTCCACCCAAGGCGCCAACACGGACTGAGCTGGTCCGATTTCCGCATTCAGGGAGTTCCGGCACGACATGGCTGTTCCCGTCAGGCAGCAGGCGGCAGTTGCCGCCTACATCGCGAAGCAGAAGCTCCTCGGGCGCAAGCGCTACCCGCTTGTCCTCATGCTGGAGCCGCTGTTCCGGTGCAACCTTGCGTGCGCTGGATGTGGCAAAATCGACTATCCCGATCCCATCCTCAACCGCCGGCTGTCGGCGCAGGAATGCTGGGACGCCGCTGACGAGTGCGGCGCACCCATCGTCGCCATTCCCGGCGGCGAGCCGCTCATCCACAAGGAAATTGGCGAGATCGTCCGCGGCCTCGTCGAGCGCAGGAAGTTCGTCTCCCTGTGCACCAACGCCCTTCTCCTTGAGAAGAGTCTCCACAAGTTCACCCCCAGTCCCTATCTCTTCTTCTCTGTCCACCTTGATGGCTTGAAGGCCCACCATGACCGCGCGGTCTGCCAGGAGGGCGTGTTCGAAAAGGCTGTCAAAGCCATCAAGGCCGCACAGGCGGCCGGCTTCCAGGTCAATGTCAATGCCACCATCTTCGATGGCTATGCCGCCGAAGAGCTTGCCGACTTCCTCGATTTCGCAACCGGCCTTGGCGTGAACATCTCGATCTCGCCCGGCTTTGCCTACGAGCGCGCCGCCGACCAGGAGAGTTTCCTCAACCGGCAGAAGACCAAGAATTTCTTCCGCCAGCTGTTCCGCATCCAGAAAGAGCGCGGCAGCAAATGGTCGCTGTCCCACTCACCGCTCTACCTCGACTTCCTTGCCGGCAACCAGCAGTTCCACTGCACGCCCTGGGGCATGCCGACCCGCAACATCTTCGGCTGGCAACGGCCCTGCTATCTCTTGGGGGAGGGCTATGCGAAGACCTTTGCCGAGCTCATGGAGACAACTGACTGGGACCAATATGGCACCGGCCGATATGCGAAGTGCGCCAACTGCATGGCCCATTGTGGCTATGAGCCGACAGCGGCCGACATTGCCTTCGGCCAGCCCTGGAAGTTTGTCGGGCTCGCCATGAAGGGCATCCGCACCGAGGGCCCGATGGCGCCCGAGATCGATGTCTCGAACCAGCGCCCGGCCGTCGACCTGCACGCGAAGATCGTCGCTGAGGCGCTTGAAGGGATTGCCGCCGAAGCGAAGGACGGCAAGCGCCGCACAGCGCTCGTCGAGAAGGTCTGACCGGAGCGGGTCCGGCCTTAGGGCCGGGGGCCGAGCACGAGATAGGCGCGATCCCGTTCCCGGCGGTCGGTCACGAGCCGGAAGCGCTGCCCCAGCCGCTCGATGATGGCGGCATGCTTGGTTGCCGAGTGGAGGACGATGACCGCCAGCCCATCGGGGCCCATGGCGGCGAAGGCGCGTTCGAGAAGCGCCACCTGCGCATCCGGCGCGAGATAGTAGATCGCCTCCTCGACGAGCAGAAGGTCGAACGGCGCGGCGGGAGTCCAGCTTTCCATGTCGGCGACCGCGAACGTCATGCCCGGAAGCTGGCGACGGATGGCCAGCGCGATCGCGACAGAGGAGATGTCGAAGCCCTGGTAGGTGGCATGGCCGAAGCCGCCGAGCGCGGCCGCGAGAGAACCGTCTCCACAGGCCAGCTCGACGACGCGCCGGCCCGGCAGCAGGACGGCGAGCAGTTCGAGGAGCACCGGCGACCGGGCGCCGACGAACTCCGCGCCCTGGCGATACTCGATGTTCCAGGCGAGCTGCCGTCCGATCCTGCCGAAACGGCGAAGCACCCCGACCATGGTCACCAAGGCTTCTGCTCCTGCCTAGGCGGCAGGTACACCGGTCCCACCGCCGCGACGAGCACGCAATACTTAGTATAGTCCGGGCGGCGGCGCCCCGTCAAGCCGTTCATGGCCCGAACTGGCGCAACCCCTTCACTTTCCCCGGCTCTCGCCGTGGCTGATTCCGGCTCCGGTTGCCGCCGGTCCGGCTGGCGCCGGCGGGCGGCGGGCGCTATGCCGGGGCCGGCCCCCAGGAAAGGACGATGACGGACCATCACGCGCTTCCTCCGAGCCTCGCGCGGGTGGTGCGGGGCAACAGCTGCAGCGGCTGCGGGCTGTGCGCTGGCGTGGCACCGGGCATTGCGATGGAGCGCGATGCCAAGGGCTGGTGGCGGCCGAAGGCGGTTGGGCCCGTGCCAGCCGAAACGGACGCCCTTTTCGCCCACATCTGTCCCGGCGCGACCGTTGCCCCCTGGCAGCCGGCCGGGGGGGAAGCGACCCTCCATCCCTATTGGGGACCGATCCGGGACTGTCTCACCGGCTTTGCGACCGACCCCGAGCTCCGCTTCGCCGCCTCGTCCGGCGGCGCGCTCTCTGCCCTTGCCCTCCACGCCCTTTCGACCGGCCTCGTCTCGCGCGTCCTTCATGTCGGGATGGATCCGGAAGCGCCGCTCTTGACCACCATCCGCCGCTCGACCGGGCGAGCTGACGTCCTTGCCAGCGCTGGCTCCCGCTACGCGCCGGCGGCGCCGCTCGCCGAGCTCATGGCCGAGCTCGAGACACCGGGGCGCATCCTCTTCATCGGCAAGCCCTGTGATGTGGGCGCGCTTCGCCAGCTGATGGCGGCTGACCCTGCGGTTGCTGCGCGCTTCCCTTTGCTCCTCTCCTTCTTCTGTGCCGCAACCCCAAGCCAGGCCGGCACCGACCGTATCGTGGCCAAGCTCGGCGTTGCCGGAGACGAGCTCGCGAGCTTCCGCTATCGTGGCAACGGCTGGCCCGGCCGGGCGGAAGCCATAACCCGCGACGGCCGGCGCGCCAGCATGAGCTATGCTGACAGCTGGGGGGCCATTCTCTCGAAGGAAGTGCAGTGGCGCTGCAAGATCTGCCCCGACGCTGTCGGCGGCGTTGCCGACATCGCTGCCGCCGACGCCTGGCACGCTGATCCTGCCGGCTACCCGCTGCTCGAGGAGGCAGACGGGCGCTCGCTTATCCTGACCCGCACGGTTGCTGGTGCCGAGGCCCTCGCGCGGGCCGTTGCCGATGGCGTGCTCGAGGTGACGCCGGTCCCGGTTGCGGAGATCGACTCGATGCAGCCGTCGCAGGCCCGGCGCAAGCGGCTGGTCAAAAGCCGCGTGCTTGCCATGGCACTCGCCGGCCTGCCCCGCCCCAAGATGGCAGGCCTGCTTGTCCGCGAGTCGGCGCGCCGGGCCAGCTTGCGCGAGGCGCTGCGCTCGCTCGCCGGAAGCTGGCTCCGAATCCGCCAGCGCCGCTGGTAGCGCCCTCAGGCCCGCGGCAGGCGCGCAAGGCCCGGGCGAAAGAGAGGCCGCGCAAGCGCCGGGCCGGCAGGCGCAAAAAGCGGTGGTGCCGCGCCCGCGAGCGTTCGCCGCCTGGCCTGCTGCCGTGCAGCGATCGCAAGCGACGCGCCAGCGAGCGCGAAGGCGAAATAATGATTCTCGATCTGGCTCAAGACCATCTTTGCCGTCAGGAAGGCAATGAGACTCGAGGCGAGGGCAGCGCCCGCATCTTCTTCAAATGTTTCAGCCCGAAGGTAGGTTCGGGCTGCCGCCCATGCACAGCCGAGGAAGAACAGCAGGAAGAGAAGGAAGCCGAGCACCCCGTAATCGACCAGGAGGTTCATGTAAAAGCCGTCGACCGTGACGTTCTCGCGGCCGGGCGCCCGGAAATCGATCAGCTCGCCTGCCCTGTTGCTGCCGTAGCCGATCGGGTTCTTCTCGAACAGCGCAAGGGCACGATCCCATTGCTCGGCGCGTCCGTCATCGCTGGCCTTGTGCTCACCGCCCCCAAGCACCATTCGTCGGACTCGCCCGACGAACAGAACGGAAAACACGGTCAGCGCAATCACAACCGGATAGGCCCACACCGCCGCAGGACCCAGGAGATCCCGCTCGCGGCCAGAGCGGGCGTAGCGGCGGATCGTCCAGAGGATGGCATAGACGGCCATGCCCGCAATGAGACCCGCAAAGGCAGTGCGCGAGCCCGCTCCATGGGCGCCAATGGCCATGACAAAGAGGAGAAGGAGGCCAACACCAATCTTCCACCACGACCGCGCGCGCATGAAGAGCAGGACGACGAAGGGCGCCATCATGGCGATAAACTCGCCGACCGTCACCGAGGTGAGAAGAATGCCCGAGCCGCGGTAGCGATCGGTGCCGGCACGCATGGCGCCCTCGTAGATCTTGTTCCACAGCCATGGATCGCCGCGCAGCCACTCGGGCACCCAGTCCATCCAGAACTTCGCCATCGCCCGGTATTCCCAGAAGGCCATCACGCACACGACAGCAATCCCCATGCTGATCGCAATGTGGAATTGCTTGCTCACCCCTTCGTAGGAGAAGGCGAGGATTGCGATGAGGAAAAAGAGATACCAGTTGACCTGCGAGAGGAACCACAAGCTGTCGAACGATGCAGTCACAATGGTCAATGCAGCCTGCCAGGCCACGAAGCCGATGAAAGCCCATTTGGCAAGCGGTGCAGCGTCGAGGCCAGCGCCAATCAGCCCGCGCGCCCGGCTCGACGTCGAGACGAAATAGATGAAGACCGGCACCAGCAGCAAAAGGGTGAGCCGCGGCGGCGTAATGAACCCCACGCCCGGCAAGACAAAGGCGATATAGTGCGGCCAGGTGAGAGCAAGGGCGCAATAGGCAACAAACAAGACTCTGACTGGTCGGTCGAGCGCAGGGTCGATATCGGGGGCCATCCACAGCACGAGGAGCAGGAAGACGACCAACGGCAGGATCGGGATGACGATGAACTGGACTGGGAGAACAGCCACCAGAAACCCGATGATGACGGCAAGCAGGAGAACGGCCGAGACGGCGAGCATCTTCCGCAGCTTGTGCGGAATGTCATTGACCCGCCGGGTGTAGGGCTCGAGGATCCGTTCGCGCGGCGACATTCTCTTCTCCTACCCCATGCCCGCGCCAGACTCCACTCGAAATGCCGTTAACGCTTGCTGGCCTGCCTTGCGCCCCCGCGCTCGGCCGCCGTCAGGCCGCAAGCGCCCGCGGCAGTGCTGCCACATAGCGCGCAACATCCTCGATTCGCCCGCACGACACGCGCGCCCATTGCCGGAACCGGCCGTAGGGCCCGCGGATCAGGATCCCCTCGCGCGCGAGGTTCGCCCGCAACACCTCGGCATCCGGCACCTGCATGAAGACGAAGTTGGCCGCTGACGGCAAGGTCTTGCGCCCCTGCGCCCGCGCTGCAGCTAGAAGCATTTCCCGCGCCTCCACAATGCGCGCCCTCGACATGGCGAGGAAGGGCAAGTCATCGAGGCTTGCCATTGCTGCGGCAAGGCCCGCCGCGTTGCCGCCGTTGCTCATGAGCCAGGGCCGCATGGCAGCAATGAGGTCGCGCCGGGCCATGGCATAGCCGACCCGGAGGCCGGCGAGCCCGTGCAGCTTGGAGAAGGTGCGCGTGACGATGACCGGGTCCCCGGCGCGGACCCGATCGACGACCGAGGTGCCGGCCGGATCGTCAGCCAGCTCGACATAGGCTTCATCCACGAGGATGAGGGCCTCGGGCGCCTTCAGGCGCGCTTCGGCGATGAAGCGGCGGAGGGTGTCGCCGGGAAGGACGAGCCCGGTCGGGTTGTTGGGATTGCACAGGTGCACCAGCCGGACATCCGGCCCAAGGGCGGCAAGGAGCGCTGCGAGGTCGATATGCATGTCGGGCCTGAGCGCAACCCGCCGCACTGTCACGCCCTTTGCTTCGGCGTAGCGGAGCGGGGGGTCGAACAGGAGTTCGGGCGCAAGAATGGCCCCGGCGCGGCCAAACGCCATGGTCGCGCAGTTGAGCACTTCGGTTGAGCCACTGCCAAGCAGCACTTGGTCGGGCGCAAGGCCGACCCTTTCGGCAATCATGGCAGCAAGCCTCTCTTCCGCTGCATTGGAATAGTAGCAGCCGGCCGGGCCTGCCTCGACCATCGCTGCCAGTGCCGCTGGAGAAGGCCCGTAAGGATTCTCGTTGCGCGAAAGCTGGGCAATGCCTGCTGGAGGCGCGAACGGCGCCCGCGCCCATGCTGGCCGCCCTGTCCCGGCAGCCGCAGCAGCAGCACTTGCCATCCCGATCATGGCGCGGCGTGACACATCCATGCCCATCTCCTGGCGCTTGTCATGGGTGCCACGGCCCGCTGGAGCTTCTGCCCTCTTGGCCCACGCTAGGGATGGGGGCGGCAGGCTGTCAATCCGCCAGAAGGCAGGCTGGCCACAAAGGCGGCAACGCGCGCAGCAAGGCGCGGGCGGATGGCATCGTGGAAGAACCAGTGGCCGCAGTCCGGCCATTCCTCATAGTCGACTGGCCCCGGAAGGCGGCGGGCGGTTGCGCGCGCGGTGGCAGCGGTCGCGATCCGGTCGGCCATGCCAAAGAGGATGAGCGCCGGCATGGTGAGCCGCGCATAGTCCACGCGCGAGCCAGCGTCGCGGTCAAGGAAGGGAGCCGCAATCTGCGCGAGAACCGGCCCGGAATCCCAGGTGAGCTCGGCAAGCGCTGCTTCTGCCTCGGCGTCAGGAACACCGTTCAACACCCCTGCACGCGCAGCGGCTGCATCAATGCGCGTGGCCTTCTTCCACCAGCCCCAGCCAAGCGTCACCCGCCCGAGCGTCATTGCCTGCGCAAGCGAAGGCCGCAATGTCTGCGCCGAGGGTGCAGGCGCCAGCAGGATAAGCCCGGCCGCACCAGTCCTTGCTGCCACAAGCTGGGCCAGGAGACCGCCCAGCGAATGGCCGAGGATGACTGGCAGGCTACCGAGCGCTTCCACCTCCGCAACCAGGGCTGCGACATAGTCCGCCAGCCGGAGCCTCGAAAGCGCCGGTGGCGCCGGCGCGCCGGGCGGGACGTCGTGGAAGGGCAGTGCCGGTGCCACTGCCCTGAGCCCGGCCGCCTCGAGCTCCGCGCTGAGCAAGGCAAATGTCGACGGCCGCCCCCACATGCCGTGGATGAGGAGGAGTGGTGGCACCTAGCCCACCACGCCGGCAGCAGCGAGGGCGGCAAGGGTCACAAGCTCGGTTGCGCCCGCCGTCATCGGTGCCACCTGCACTGGCCGCGACATGTTCATAAGGCACGGCCCCAGCACCCGGCCTCCTCCCAGCTCCTTCAGGAGCTTGGCGCCGATGTTCGCGGACTGCAGCCCTGGCATGATGAGGACATTCGCTGGCCCGGTCAGGCGCAAGAAGGGATAGACCTCGTGCATCTTCGGATTGAGGGCGACATCCGCCGACATCTCGCCTTCATATTCGAATGGCGGGCGCTGGCTGTCGAGCAGCTGGATTGCCTCGCGCATCGCACCCAGATGCTCGCCTGGCGGATTGCCGAAGTTCGAGTAGGAGAGGAAGGCCACCCTTGGCTCCATGCCAAGCCGGCGCGCAGCCTCTGCTGTCGTCGTAGCAATATCCGCCAGCATCTCCGCTGTTGGCCGCTCGTGGACGGTCGTGTCGGCAATGAGGATGGTGGACTGACGGCCGGCGAAGATATGGAAGCCGAAGGGCACATGGCCGGGCTTCGGGTCCACCACCAGTTTGAGCTGGGCGAAGACCTGGGTGAAATGGCGGGTGATACCTGAGACCAGCACATCAGCTTCGCCAAGGTCGAGCAGGAGAGCGCCGAAGATGTTCCGCTCATGGTTCACCATCCGCTGGCAGTCGCGCCGGAGCCAGCCCTGGCGCTGGAGCCGGGCATAGAGCCGCTCGACCATTTCCGGCACCAGCGGGCTGTTGGACGAATTGTGGATCCGGTAGGTCTCAGGATCGGTTACGCCAATGCGCTGGAACGCTTCGAGAATGGGGTCCTCGCGGCCGACGAGGATGGGCTCGCCATAGCCCGACGCGCGAAACGAGACTGCGGCCCGCAGCACCACTTCCTGCTCGCCTTCGGCAAAGACCACCCGGCGCGGCCGCCGGCGCACCTGTTCGTAGACCCGCGCCAGCACCCCCGCCACGGGATCGCGCCGCGCGGAAAGTGTTCGCTCATACGCTGCCATGTCCAGGATGGGCTGCCGGGCGACGCCCGTTGCCATGGCGGCTCGTGCCACGGCCGCCGGCACCTTGGCGATCAGACGGGGATCGAACGGGGCGGGAATGATGTAGCCCCGGCCAAACTTGGGAC